>JANYGA010000201.1 GCA_025359485.1 Rhodospirillales bacterium
CTGCACCCCGTCGCCTACCCGATCGCCGCGGTGCATACCGAGGCCGTCGATGCGGCCGCGCACGCTCCATTCGCCTACGTCGGCCGTCTCTCGAAGGAAAAAGGCGCCGATCTTTTCGCCGCGGCCGCCATGGCTGAAGGCGTACCGCACGTCTTCATCGGCGACGGCCCCAGCCGCGCGGACGTCGAGGCGATCTCACCCGATGCCACGATTACGGGTTGGCAAGACCACGACGGTGTCGTCGCTCATTTGCGCGAGGCTCGCGCGCTCGTTTTCCCGTCGCGTTGGTACGAGACGTTCGGGCTCGTCGTGATGGAGGCGGCGGCACTTGGCATTCCGGCAATCGTCCCCGACTCGAGCGCCGCCGCGCGAAACGTCGTCGACGGCGTTACGGGTCTCATTTTTCGCAGTGGCGACGTTGTGGATCTGCGGCGCAAGATCGCCTTGCTCGCGGACGACGCGCGCGTGCGTGCGATGTCGCTCGCGGCCTACGAACGCTTCTGGCGCAGCCCCTCGACGATCGTGACGCACGTCGATCGGCTCCTCGACGTCTACGCAACGTTGGACGCGTGAACGTCGCGGTCTCTCTCGATCGTCTCGACCCCGACACGCCCAACGGAATGCAGCGTGTCGCCTTCGAAACCGCGCGCCATCTCGTGAGGCAGGGCCACGAGGTTACGATCCTTACGCTTCGCCGCGAACGGGATACGGCAGATGAAATTCGGGATGGCGTGCGCGTCCAGCGGTACGAGGGGCGGGGCGGAGCGGTCGGCGAGGCGATTGCGGGATTTCGCGCATTACGCGATCTGCACGCGCGACGGCCTGTCGACGTGCTGCACGCACACTTCGCATATTGTGCGCTCGGGCCGCTGGCGGCGAGCGTCGGTACGATGGCTCGCGTACGCACCTACCACGGGGCTTGGAATTTCGAAGCCATCGCGGAGCGCCCGGCGCTCCCATCCGACCGTTTTCGCTACGGCGTCGAATGGGCGACGCTTCGCGGGGTGGATCGCGTCATCGTCCTCAGCGACTACGCTCGCGCGCAGATCGTCCGCGCGTTCGGCGTCGATGATGCTCGAATCGAGCGCATACCCGGCGGCGCCGACCTCGCACGCTTCGCGCCGACCGAGCCGCGCCAGACGTACCGCCGAACCTTCGACCTCGACCCGGGAGCATTCGTCATCGCAGGCGCGGGCCGACTCGTCAAACGCAAGGGCTTCGATCGGCTCGTTGCGGCGATGCCGTCGATTCTCGAAGCCGTCCCTAACGCGCTCCTCCTCATCGGCGGCGATGGGGCCGAACGTCCGGCGCTCGAAGCGCAGATCGCGCGCCTTGGCCTCGCGTCACGCGTACGGCTTCTCGGGCATGTCGACGCGACACTCGCCGACCTCTATCGCGGCGCGAATCTCGTCGTGGTCCCCTCGGTCGCCCTCGAAACCTTTGGGCTCGTAACGGTCGAGGCCCTTGCAGCGGGCACGCCCGTCGTCGGCTCGCCGACCGGCGCCACGCCCGAAATCTTGCGGGCGTTCGACCCGAACCTCGTCGCTCGAAACGCCACGAGCCGAGCGCTCGCCGAGGGCGTCACGCGCTTCGCCCTCGCTAATCATGACGATGACGAGACGAAAATTCGATTGAAGGCGTTTACGGCGCGGTATAGCTGGCTCAATCACGCGAGCGCCGTCGAGCGCCTGCTCCTACACGTCGTCGCCGAGCGGTCTCGGCGGCGTCTGCCCTGAAGGTAACTGCCGTGCTCCCATGTCCACGCGTGCTTTCTCATAGAATATCGACGAATGCTTGAAGAGCGCCCACCACGCGTGGCCGCCCTTCCGGATCTCTTCCCGCAATTTGCTTTCAAAGGCGCGGACATTCGGCTTCCCGCCGTCGATTATTCGCGTTCCGTGCACCTGGTGTATCGAAGTGCGCTCACGATGCGCTTCGCCCGCCGCGCTTTCGATCTCGTCGTCTCGAGCGCCGCATTCGTGATGGCATCGCCGATACTCACCGTCGCGGCCGCGGCGATCTGGCTCGAGGATCGTGGTCCCATTCTCTTCAAGCAGTGTCGCATCGGCCGCTTCGAACGGACCTTTACCATTCTCAAACTACGGACGATGGCCGTGGAATACTGCGACGATCAACTCTCGCCGACATCGCCGTACGACCGGCGCGTCACGCGCGTGGGCCACTTCTTGCGCCGCTTCTCCATCGACGAATTGCCGCAATTCATCAACGTCATGCGCGGCGAGATGACGCTCGTGGGGCCACGACCAGAAATGCCTTTCGTCACCGCCGGATACGAACCGTGGCAACACCTCCGCCACCTTGCGAAGCCTGGCATCACGTGTACCTGGCAGATCACGCATCGCTCGACGATTCCGCTCGATCGACCCGAAGCGACACTACTCGACATCGACTATCTTCATCGCAAATCGCCGCTCTTCGACGGGATGCTCATCATTCGCACATTTATGGCTATTTTTCATCAGAAGGGGGCGTACTGACGTGTACGCCCGCGCCGTCGTCGACCGCCATCGCATCGTCGCGCTCGCAGCGCTCCTCCTCGCCCTTCCGATCGTGTTCCTCGTCTCGTATTTCTTGCCCCGAACGTATGCGGGTACCGCCAGCTTGCTGCTTTCGAATCAGAAGTCCGATGCAAGCAACGAGCTCACCACCGTGCTCACGACACTCGCCAAAAGTAGCGCAATTCTCGAACGCGTGCGAGCGGCGACGCACGACGCGGTTCCGATCGCGCAACTCCAGCAAAACGTCAAAGCACGACTCTACGGAACGATTCTAAAGATTACGTACACGGATTCGCATCCGGCACTGGCGGTCTCGGTTCCGAACGCCGTCGTCGATTCGCTGGTCGCTTACTATAACAATCTCGCGTCGCAGCAGTATGCTTCGACGACCGCACGCCTTCAAATCGAACTCCAGAATAAAAAAGTTCAGCTCCACGATCTCGATCGCCGCTTCCAAGCGCTAAGCGCTGCAGGCATCCCCGTCGATGCGGAAAACCCGGTTGCGAGTGCGGAGATCGCATCGTCGATCTCGGCGCTGCGCGCCCAACGTATTCAAGCCGAGGATACCTTACGCAGCGATCAAGCCTATGGCAGCGGCGACCGCGCAGTCTCGTTGCCGCCCGCGAAGCCCGATGTGAGCACGAACCCCATGTATGGCGGGCTAGCGAGCGCCTTGCAGCGAGACGAAGCGCTGTTGGCCACGTCGAAAAGGCAGTACACGGCGAATTGGCCGGGGCTCACCGACCTCGAGTCGCGCATCGCCGTCGAACGTAGAGAACTCGCGACCCTTCGCGGGCAGCTCGTCGCGTCGGGCAACGCCCCTTCTCCCGTCGACATCGCGGCCAACGATGCGAGTAATCGTTCGAGCGCGCTCATCGCCGCCGACCACGCAAAACTCGACGCGATCGATTCGCAGATTGCGACGTTGTCGTCGAGTTCGAACAAGCTCGTGGGTAGTCGCGTCGTGATCGAAACGCTCAAGGCAGAACGCGCGAGCGTCGTCGCTCAGTTCGACGCGCTTTCATCGAGCCTCGCGACCGCGCTTTCATCGCGAGCGAACGCGCAAAATTACGGCACGCTCTCCGTTATCGATCGCGCGACATACGCCGATATCGCGGGCCTGAGCCCGAAGATCGTCGCGATTCTCGATCTCCTCATCGCCCTCGCGATCGCCTTCGCGGCAGCGCTCATCGCCGAACGCATCGACCCGCGCGTCGGCACGCCTCCCGAATCGCCGTACGGACGATCGGCCCTCTCGTAAACGAAATTTAGGAATTAACCGCTATGCGCTTCGGTACCAAACCAAAAACCACGATCGTGACGGGCGGGGCCGGATTTCTCGGCAGCCATCTCACCGCGTCGCTCGCCGAATCTGGCAAGCACGTGCTCATTCTCGACAATCTCTCGACGGGCAACGTTCGCAATCTCGAACGCTCCATATCGTCCGGTCGCGCCACGTTCGTGTATGGTGATGTCGCACTGCCCCCGAGCGAGTTGCGCGCGCTCATCGATAGCGCGGACGCCGGGCCGATCGAGGCGATCTATCACCTCGCTTCACCCGCGAGTCCCGAAGCTTATAACGCACATCCGTGGGAGACGCTCGCGGTCAACGCCATCGGCACGATGTCGCTGATCGAATTCGCCCTAGAACACAAGGCGCGTTTCATCTTTTCATCGACGTCAGAAATTTATGGCGATCCGCTCGTGCATCCGCAGCCGGAATCGTATTTCGGCAACGTCGATCCGATCGGGCCGCGTAGCTGCTACGATGAAGGCAAGCGTTTCGCCGAAGCCGCCGTCGCTACGGCCGTACGCTCGCGCGGCCTCACGGGACGCCTCGTTCGGTTCTTCAACTGCTACGGGCCCTTCATGGAAAGCGGCGACGGCCGACTCATTCCCGCCCTCATCGACGCAGCGCTCGCAAAGCAGCCGTTTCCTATTCACGGCACCGGCCGCCAAACGCGCTCGTTGACATACGTAACCGATGCCGTCGAATTGCTACGCATGGTAGCTGAAGGCGAACAGTCGACGCTCCAACCGATCAACGTCGGCAACGACGACGAGCGCTCCGTCGAAGATATCGCACGCACGGTCGCGGAGATTGCGGGCGTGCCCTACGCGGTCGAGTATCTATCCGCACGCGAGGGCGATCCGCAACGTCGCAAACCCGATCTTACGATCGCACGGAGCCTCGGCTGGGCTCCGACGACGTCGATCGAAGATGGTATTCGTGCGACGCTCGCGTGGTTCGAAGCGGAACGAACGCTCTCGCGCACGTGAGACTGACCTGGCTGCGCTACGCAATCCTGACGCTCGCCGCCTGGGGTTT
The DNA here is from genome assembly GCA_025359485.1 of Rhodospirillales bacterium. Lineage (GTDB taxonomy): Bacteria > Vulcanimicrobiota > Vulcanimicrobiia > Vulcanimicrobiales > Vulcanimicrobiaceae > JANYGA01. The sequence goes on from JANYGA010000201.1 coordinate 4,849, forward strand.
CGTGCCGGAGATCCGGCGCCTCTACGACTTCAAGGTCGGCTTCTTCCAACCGGTTGAGATCCTCAGCATCATTCCGATCGCGATGCTCGTACCGTTCGTATGGTACGCGCTTCGCGGCGGTTGGGGTCGTGCAGCGCCGATAACGCGTGCGTTCGCAAGTATCTGGCTCGCAGCGTACGCTTATGGTTTTGTCATCGGTATCGTCAACGGTGCGCCGCCACTTGCGGTAATCTACGAATTCGCCATCACATGCCTGCCCGTTGGCATCGGCATCTGGTTTGCAAACGAACTCCGGATCGACGACGGTGCGTATCGCAAAATAGTCGCGACGCTCCTCTTCATAGGATCCATCGCCAGTTTCTACGCCCTCGTGCAGTTTATCTCGCCACCACCATGGGATGCCATGTGGATCTACGCATCGGGATTCCTCGCTGCTGGGTTGCCGTACCCGTACGCGTTGCGTGCCTGGGGCACGATGAATTCACCCGGTCCCTTTGCCGATTTTCTCGTGTGTACGATTCTGCTCGCGTTGCCGCTCGTCGATTGGCGTAAACCGGTCGCGCTCGTCGCAACGCTCGTATGTTGCCTCGGCCTCGCACTGACATTCGTGCGCGCCAACGCGATCGTGCTCGGCGCATGTCTCGCAATCTACATTATTTTCTCGCCGCGTCGCACCGAACTCGGTCTGGGTATCGGAGGTATCGTGCTCGCGATTGCGCTCGTGCTCGGTCTCGCGCCGTCGATCGGCGGAGAGGCAGGCACACGAATCGTCGAT
>JANYGA010000263.1 GCA_025359485.1 Rhodospirillales bacterium
CTCGACGAGATCGACGTCGCGCGTGCGCGCCTGCCGTTGCTCGGAGATCTCGGTGCCGTGTTGCCCGATCTGCTCTACGACGACGAATTGCAACCGCATCATATGCGTCGCTCGACGCCGTCGCCCGTGGGCGCGGGTGAGAGCCGATGACGACGCTCTTGCCGGTGATCGATGCGCCCGCGCCACGCGAGCCCGAATTGGGCGTCGATGCCGCGCTTGCGGCATCGTGGCTCGAGGCATTTCTCTACGATGAGATCGTCGTGCGCCGCAACATCACGCGCGCCGTCCTCGGTCTCTCGGGTGGCGTGGATTCGGCGGTCGTCGCGTATCTCGCCGCGCGGGCGCTCGGCCCCATGAACGTCCACTGCATTCGCATGCCGTACTCGTCGTCGAGCCCCGATAGTCTCGCCGACGCGCAAGCCGTAATCGACGACCTCGGCTGCGAAGCGCACACGATTCCGATCGCGGCTGCGGTCGACGGCTACTTGGCGCTCGAACCCGACGCCGATGCGCGTCGCCGCGGCAACGTAATGGCGCGCACGCGCATGCTCGTGCTCTTCGATCAATCGGCGAAACTCGGCGCGTTGCCCGTGGGCACGGGGAATAAAACCGAACGCTTGATGGGCTACTTCACGTGGCACGCCGACGATTCGCCGCCCGTCAATCCGATCGGCGACCTCTTCAAGACGCAGGTCTGGCAACTCGCGCGGCACATCGGCGTTCCCGAACGCATCGTTGCGAAAGCACCGAGCGCCGATCTCGAAGCCAATCAAACCGACGAGAGCGATCTCGGCATCACGTACTTCGAAGCGGATCGCATTCTCGCACTCATGCTCGAGGGCTACGACGATCGCAAGATCGTCGCGCGGGGAATCGCCGCGTCCGATGTGGCGCTCGTGCGCAAACGCGTCGACTCGACGCATTGGAAACGCCATCTCCCGACGACGGCGATGCTCTCCAATAGCGCGATCAACGAATTTTACTTACGCCCGGTGGATTTTTAATACGATGACGACCGTCGCTCCAACCGCTCTCGACGTCACGAAGTATCCTTTCGTGTTCTATCCCGTCGGCCTCAATCTCTCGGGCCGCAAATGTTACGTGATCGGCGCGGGCGACGATCGCGAAGCGATCGAGAAAGACGAAGCGCTACGCGAAGTCGGAGCCGACGTCACGTGGATCAAAGATTGGGAACATTATGCCGATGAAGATATCGCCGACGCGTTCTTCGTGATCTTCACGCCGCAAGTCGAACCGCCCGCGATCCGCATCCGTGCGCTTTCGGATAAGTACAAATTTCTGCTCTGCGCGATCGATCAACCCAAGCACGGTTTCGTCGCGATGCAGGCGACGGTCAAGGCCGGGCCGTGTCGCGTCGCGATTTCGACGGGCGGGATCGCGCCACGCGTCGGCGGCAAGCTGCGCGCCGCGTTGCAAGCGGCGATGGATACCACCTTCGAGCGCTTCATCGCGTGCCACAACGCGCAAAAAGAACGCAACAAACTTCGCGTCACGACATCGGCGGAACGTCGCGCCGCGATGATCGCAAAATCCGAAGGCCTCGAAATCGACGTGAAGATCACCTATCCGCAGTGGTTCCTCGACGAACTCGCGGGCTTCGGCCCAAAGGTAGTGTAGGCGATGCCGAGCGTCGAGATCGTCACGATCGGGACGGAGATCCTCCTCGGGCAACTCATCGATACCAATAGCTCGCACATCGCGCGGACGCTCGCGGACGGTGGCATCGACGTCTTTGCGAAGCACTCCGTCGGCGACAACACCGCGCGCCTTGCCGCGATGCTCGAAGGCGCGCTCGAGCGAGCCGATGGCGCGATCACGACGGGTGGTCTCGGCCCGACGGTTGATGACTTAACCAAAGACGCCGTCGCCGCGGCCGTCGGCACGACGCTCGCATTGCACGAGCCGTCGATTACCTCGATCGAAGAACGCCTCGCGGCATTCGGGCGCAGTGGTCCGCTCACGGAAAACAATCGGCGGCAGGCGATCTTGCCCGTCGGCGGCGTCGTGATGACCAACGCGCACGGCACGGCGCCGGGCTTCATCGCGCTGCGCGCCGATGGAAAATTCGTCGCGTGCATGCCGGGCGTGCCGAGCGAGATGCGTGCCATGCTCGCAGATTCACTCATGCCGTGGCTGCACGAGCGCTTCGGCGTGCGCGATGCGATCTTCACGCGCACGCTGCACACGATCGGTATCCCCGAATCCGAAGTCGATCGCCGCATCGAGTCGCTCTTTCGCGAACTCGTCAATCCGAAGATCGCCGTGCTCGCTCACACGGCGCAAGTCGACGTCAAGATCATGGCCAAAGCCGCCGATCGCGCGGCTGCGGATGCGCTCATCGCACCGGTCGAAGCCGATCTGCGCAATCGTATCGGTGCGGGAATCTACGGCGTCGACGATGAGACGCTCGCACACGCGATCGTCGATCGTATCGCGACGCTCGGCGCGACGCTCGGGTGTGCGGAATCGATTACGGGAGGCGCGATCGCCGATGCGATCGTGCGCGTGCCGGGTGCGTCGCGATGTTTTTTCGGCGGCATCGTCGCCTACGATAACACGGTAAAAGAGGCGCTCCTGGACGTTCCGCACGCGACGCTCGTCGCGCACGGCGCCGTGAGCGAAGAGGTGGCCGCTGCCATGGCGCGCGGCGCTTGCGAGCGATTGGGCGCGACCTTCGGGCTCGCGACGACGGGGATCGCGGGGCCGACCGGTGCGACGGCCGACAAGCCCGTCGGTCTGGTCTACATCGCACTTGCCGAGCGTGGCGGCCCGGTCGACGTGCGGCGCGTCACGCTGCCAGGATCGCGCGATGAAGTGCGCAGGCGCGCGCTCATGTTTGCCCTCAATCTCATCTGGCGTCGTCTCGAAGGCGACCAAAAGTCCGTTTCGCACGTTAGTATGGCGTAAGCGCCATTCCGAAAGGCCTCGTTTTGCAACGTTCGCTCGTCACCTCGGCTGCCATCATCTCCGCCTTCGCGCTCGCCGGATGTGGCGGCGGTGGGGGTGGTGGATCGACGCCGCCGATGCCAGGCGGGGTCGGTACGGGGGCGCCCGGACCCATCGTAACGCCGGGGCCCGGGCCGGTCGTCTCGCCGGGAGGCACGCCGC
>JANYGA010000029.1 GCA_025359485.1 Rhodospirillales bacterium
GGCGCCGACGACTATCTCACGAAACCTTTTTCGATCGAAGAGTTACTCGCTCGCGTGCGCGCGCGGTTGCGCGATCGCCATCCCAAATCGAACGTCCTCGCAGCGCTCGATCTCACGATGGATCGCGATCGTCACGAGGTCACACGAGCCGGAAAAGCGATCGCACTGACCGCCAAAGAGTACGCGCTTCTCGAGTATCTGCTCTTGCACCGCAATAAAGTCCATACGCGCGACGAACTCTTCAACGGCGTGTGGGGAAGCGATTTTCTCGGCGATTCGAATCTCATCGATGTCTACATTCGCTATTTGCGCGGCAAGATCGACGACGGTTTCGATGAGAAGCTGATCGCGACCGTGCGCGGCGTCGGGTATACGCTTCGCGTTTAGCATTTCGCTCGCTCCGCGTCCGTATCGCGAGCTTTTACGCGATCCTCTTGCTCGGCGTCATCGCGGTTGTTGCGATCGTTTTAACGTTGCAATTACGCTCGATTCTCCTCGACGAAGCGCGCACGAAGATCGATCGTATCGGCATCGATATCGGCAACGTCGTGCGCGGAACGTCACTGCTGTCCGCGATCGGCGATGCGCTGCCGATCGAAGCACAACTCACGACGACGGGCAGCCTCGACCATTGGTCGAGCCCGACGACGTACGTTGAGATCGACACGCCCGCGGGCTATCCCGAAGGCAAGAGCACGAACATGGGCGGTGCGACCTTCGATCAAACGAGCGCGCTACGCGATCGTTCGGTCGTGTATCGCATCGAGCATCGGCCGCAGCTCGGCGATCTCCTCGTGCGCGATGAATTCGTGCGCTACCCCGGCATCGCGCTCATCATCGAAGTCGGCGAATCGCTCGCGATCTACGACGAAACGCTCGCGCGCGTACGCTTACTGCTGCTCGTCGTCGTCGCCCTCGCGGCCGCATTCGTGATCGCGGGTTCGTTCGCGCTCGCATCGAGTGCGCTCGAACCGATCGCGCGACTCGGCGCGGCGATGGGTGAGATTCGCTCGGATCGTTTGAGCAGTAGGCTCGGGCTTTCGAATCGCAGCGACGAGCTCGGCACGCTCGCACAAAGTTTCGATGCCATGCTCGATCGCCTCGAGGATGGCTTCGCACGCGAACGACAGTTCATCTCCGACGCATCGCACGAACTCAAAACGCCGCTCACGGTCATCAACGCGAACGCGCAGATGCTCGAACGCTGGGCCGATCGCGATCCCGAGATTCGCGCCGAGAGTTTGCGCGCGATTCGCAACGAGAGTGCGTCGCTTGCCGCGATGGTCAACGGGATGCTGTTGCTTGCGAAAGCGGAATCCGGCGACGACATTCCGCGCGAGCCACTCGCACTCGACGGCATCGTGGCCGACGCCGTTCGCGCGGCGCACGTGCGCGCCGATGAGAAAGGACTCGCGCTCACGTTCGCGGCTGCCGATCCCGCGGGTGACGATGGACCCGTCATCTTGGGCGATGCGAATCTCTTGCGGCAGCTCCTCACGAATCTCATCGATAACGCGATGAAATTCACCGAGGTCGGTTCGATCGACGTCGTGGTCGCTCGCCACGGCACGGAGGCGAGCGTCACCGTCCGAGACACCGGCATCGGCATCGACGACGAGGCGCTCGAGCGCATTTTCGATCGGTTCTTCCGCGCCGACGCATCCCGCAATCGCGCGATTCCGGGGACGGGCCTCGGCCTCGCGATCGTGCGCAGTATCGCCCGCATTCACGACGGCCGGGTCGAGGCGCGCCGGCGGCCCGAAGGCGGGACGGCGTTCGTCGTCACGTTCCCAACCCTCACCGGAGATTCATGACGCGTGCGTCGACGTGCGGTATCATGCCCGGGTGCATCTGACCCTCCCCCGGTCGTTGCCGCACCCGGCGAGCCGGACGGGCGGCCGCGCCACGTTCGCTCTCCTCATTATGCTCGCCGCGGGGCTCGCGTCCACCATTCCCGCGCGCGCCGATACGACGACCTTCGACAATCTTACGGCGCCGATCGTGCGCGTGAACCTTCGCGCGGGCGACGTCACGATTCGCACGTGGGATCGGCAAAGCGTCGAAGTGACGGGCGAATCGTCGCTTTCGATCTTGCATCGCACGATGCGCCAGATGCCGGAAGCGGCGCCGATTCTCATCCCGCAGGCCCGCAATGGAGCCGCCTCGCTCGCACCTGAAACCTTCGTCATTTCATCGATCGCGCCGGGCGCCCACGACGCGATCGTCGTGAAGAGCACGCCCCAAACACCGGCGGGACCGCTCGTCGTGACGGTTCCAAACGATGCCGCGCTCGTCTTCGTTTTCGCACGCGGCGGTAAGCTCGACGTGCGCGATTATCGCGGCGGCACGTTCGTCGGGTTTACGGGCCGCGGGCGTCTCGCATTGCAACACGTCGGCGGGACGATCTTCGCGCAAACCGGCCGCGGCGCGCTCGTCATCGGCGATGCCGTGACCGATCGTTTACGCGCGCGCACGCTTTACGGCGATATCACCTTCGAGCGCTGCAGGTCGCATCAAATCGAAGCGACCAGCATCGACGGCTCGATCGTCTATGACGACGGCACCTTCGAGCCCGGACTCGCGCGTTTCGAATCGACGCACGGCGATGTGGCGATCGGAACGCAGAGTGCGGCAGAATTCGGCGGCCACGTTGCGGGCGACGGTCGCGTCTTCACGCAGTTCCAGCGTGGTGCGCGAGTGAGCGGCACGCAAGGCGATACGAACGCCATCGTCGGTGGCGGCGGTCCCGTCGTCACCGCAACGACGCAAACGGGAAACGTCTATCTTTTCGACGGTACGCTCCGCACGCGCGAGCGTCTCGGTGCCGCGTGGCAGCAACCACTCGCAGCGCTCCAGCGTGGGTCGGGATTTCGCCGCGAAAGCGGCCCGCACGATCTCACGCCGATTCGTGCGTTGCCGCAGCCGCGCATCCCCGACGTCGAGCCGACCGCTTCGCACGCGGCGCATCCACGACGCGCGAATCCGCACGCTGCGCCCGCACGTCACAGCGAGGCACCGCGCGGGTCGCGCGAGCGATTGTAGCCGCGAAGATTACAGTAAGAATTTCCGCATGATCGCGACGTCGAGCTTCCACGTATGTTGCGGAAGAATCGCTTCGACGTGATACCCGCACGCTTCGAAAAACGTCCGAGCCGGAAGATCGGCCGGCGCTTCGAGCGTCACCTTGTGGCAGTTGTAATAATTCGCGACGATCTCCGCACGATCGAGTAACGCGCGCCCGACGCCGCGGCGCCGTTCCTCGTGCGCGACCAAGAGCGAATCGACGTGCGCGAGCGAAGCCGCGATGCGTAGCGCGAGCACGCCGACGAACTCACCCGCATGTGTGGCCGCGATTTCGTGCCGTTGCTCGTGCCAGATGACGCGAAAATTCCACTGCGTCGACAGCGCTTCGCGTTCGTGCTCGGTGCGAAACGCGCGCGTGCGCTCGGGCGCAACGTCTTGGATTTCGTAGGTGCGCTCGATCATCGGCTCGGCGCGACCGCTGCGATCTCCGTCGTGGCATCGAGCGTCCAGCCATCGTAGGCGGCGTACATGCGGATACCGAGTTCGTCTTCGATTTCTTGTGCGAGTTTCTCCGGGCGCGCTTCGAGCATCTTCGTGCTGAAGTGCGTCATCACGCCGACGCGTGGCCGCACGATGGAAAAGACGTGCTTGGCTTCATCGAAGGTGAGATGATCGGCGTCGATCGTGTCGCGAAAACGCAAGACGTTGACGATGAGCACGTCGGGACGATGCGCCGCGTAGTCTTCGGCGAGACCGTCGAAAAATCGCGTGCACGGCAGATACGAGATCGTCTGACCGCGGTACGCAAAATGCATACCGTACGTTTCGACGCCGTGATGATGGCGGAGCGACGTGCGTAATGCCACGTCGTTGATCGCATACGGTCCCGCCGATGCCTGCGTGAAGGTCGTCGACGCGACGAATTTTGCCGCATACGGAAAGATGACGGCTTCGCCTTCGAAGGCGTCTTGCGGCGCGAGCACTTGGCCGCGTTTGCGCCAACCGCCCTGCGTCATTGCCTCGATCATCACGTTGATATCGCCCGCGTGATCGAGATGCTTGTGCGAGAGGACGAGCGCATCGAGTGCCGCGGGATCGCACGGCGGTACGACCGACGTCGCACGAACGAGTGCTCCTGGCCCCGGATCGACGTGAATCTGCGTCGTGGGGCCGTCGCCCGCGACATCGGGCTCGAAGCGCAACCAGATGCCACCCGACGCGCGAATTTGCTTTGCCACGACGAAACGCGCGCCGCCGGTGCCGAGAAAACGTACCGAGATCATCGATCGTTGTTTTCAGCGGTACGACGCGCGCTTACTGCCGCTACCAACCCATGTAAATGCCGCCGTTGATGTTGAGCGATTGACCCGTCATATAATCGCCTTCGACGGCGAAAAAGCGCACGCCGCGCGCGATTTCTTGCGGCTTTGCAACGCGATGCATCGGAATGCGATCGAGGATCTTTTCCTGGATATTCGGCGGCACTGAGTTCCACATTTCGGTTTCGACGAAACCCGGACACACGGCGTTGACGGTAATGTTGTACCGTGCGAGCTCGATCGCGAGCGATTTCGTAAAGCCGAGGATTCCCGCTTTTGCAGCTGCGTAATTCGCTTGCCCGAAGTTGCCCATCTGGCCGACGAACGACGATATATTGATGATGCGGCCCCAGCCGTTTTCGAGCAACATCGGGACCGCTTCGTGACAGCAGTACATCACGCTCGTGAGATTCGTATCGATCACCTCGTGCCAATCCGTGATCGACATTTTCTTATACGTGCGATCGCGTAAGATGCCGGCGTTGTTGACGAGCACGTCGAGCCGTCCGTACTTCGCCTTGATCCGCTCGAACATCGCGGTGACGTCTTCGGCTTTGGAAACATCGCCGATCTCCGCGGAAGCCGTGCCGCCGGCGGCTTCGATTTGCGCGACGACGCCCGCCGCCGCTTCCGCGCCGCGAATATAATTGACGACGACCGTGGCACCGCTCGCGGCGAGTTCGCGCGCGATCTGCGAGCCGATACCACGCGATCCACCGGTAACGACGGCGATTCGGCCGAGCAGTGGCTGAGGTTGACTCGGGTCGGGCGCCGATGACGTTGCTTCGGGGCGATCTTTGAGATCCATGAGGGTCCTCTCGAGGAATACAGTGCACCCTTCCCGTTCGCAAATCCGCACATCGCTCCTTAGGCGATTCGCATGTAGCTTCGCGGTCTCTCGGCCTAGCGAGAAAGCGCCAGCGACGCAACAACAATCACTCGCGCGCACAAAAAAAGACCGACGTAAACGTCGGCCATTTTCGATTGGGTGGGTCGCAGCTTATCGCGTGCTGACCGTCTTGCCTTCGACGCGCTTCGTCACGTTATCGAGCTGTTGCGTCGCGGAATCTTTGGCGAAGTTCATGTTCGAGATGCTCGTCTCGACGAGACCCTTTATGGAATTCATCATCGTCTCTTGGGCTTTCGTGCCGTGCGCGACGAGCTTCTCCGCGAGATCGGCTGATTTCTGGCCGTTGATTTGAAGTTCTTGAATCGTCAGCGAAACGATTTGATTCGTGCGGTCGAGGTTCTCGCGCACGGTCGTCTCGACGGCGGTCGAGGCGTAGGGACGCGACGTGATCTCCCACAGCGAGTTCGAATAGTCGAGCGCGCGTTTGTTATAGGCCGTCATCGCATTCGTGATGAGCGAGAACGTCTGGTTCGAAAGTTGGACGTAGCTGGCGGTTTCGTCTTTGAGTTGCATATCTTATTCCTCGTCGCGTTTGGGCGGGGGCGTTGCTTTGACCCACGTCCCGGTGTAGAGGCTGAAGAACGCATCGAGATTGGTACGGTACTGTTCGAGTGCGGCGCTCCACAACCCGAGTGCATCGCGCCCACCATCGGTGAGCGTGTAGATGCGACGTGCCGGACCTTGCTCTTTGGGATCCCACCACGAGGTGATGTAGCCGTCGCGCTCCAGTTGGCGGAGCGCACGATACACGGTGCCGGGATCCGAAACGACCGCGAAGTTCTCTTTGAGTGCCTTCATGATCTCGTACCCGTGAAGGTTGAGATCTTTGAGCATCACGAGAAGCCACGCCATCAAGTAGTTCTTCGGTGTGCCGCGCGGGGGTAAGCCCGCGTCGGCTTTGCCATGAGGTTGTTCGGCGTGATCGCCCGTGCGATCGTCGCCGTTCGGGGACGCCCCCGGATTACTCATAACGTTCTTCATGCCGATAGATGCATTCTACACATAGGTGGTACTTTCGTCAAGAAGCCGCGGGGGAGAGCGATGCGACGATATCACCGACGAGGCATACGGCCTCGCCCGTGAGCACGGTCTTGCCATGCTGGTTCGTCACGACCGTCTCGAGCGTAACGACCGTGCGCTCGGGATCGTACGCAATAACCGTCGCGACGACGTCGAGCACGTCGTCGATGAAGACGGGCCGCGTAAATTTGAGACTTTGGCTCATGTAGATCGCGCCGTGGCCGGGAAATTGCGTGCCCATCATGGCCGAGATAAAGGAAGCCGCGACCATTCCGTGCGCGATTCGCTTCCCAAACCTGGTCGCCGCGGCATAGTCGTCGTCGAGATGGAGCGGATTATCGTCGGTGGAGACGCGTGCGAAGGCATCGACGACGTCGGCGGAGACCGTTCGCGTAAGGCGACTCGACTCACCGAGAAAAAATCCGTCCCGTTTCCCCATACATGGATATCTTCTTTATAGGAACTCGGTTACCCGTCTCTCATCTGGTAGTAATATGTGCGCTCTTAGCCGAGCATCGGCAGTGTGGGATACGTGCCCGCGATGACGCCTGCCGACGGTCGACCGAACCATTTCTCGACGATCGTTGCGTAGACGCTGCGAAAATCGGTCGTGAATCGCGTGTCGCCATTATCGAGCGCATCGAGCGAGGGATGCTCGCCGTACACGCCGCCCTTGATGCCGCCGCCGATGAGGAACATCGGTGCCGCCGTGCCGTGATCGGTTCCACGGCTCGCATTTTCCGCAACGCGACGGCCGAATTCCGAGAACGTCATCGTCAGCGTCTTCTTCTCGTTCCCGTGAGCTGCGAGATCGTCGTAAAATGCTTTGAGTGCGTCGCCGAGGCCGCGCAAGAGCACGTCTTGGCGCGCGCGTTGCGCGACGTGCGTATCGAAGGATCCATGCGCGACGTAGATGACGCGTGTTCCGAGGTTGCTCCCGATCATTTGCGCGGCAAGTGCGAGACTGCGTCCGATCGCCGTCGCGGGATACGCAGCCGACGTCTTGTAGCCCGCAACGAGTTTGGGGAGTTCTTCGGAACCGCGTTGCGCTCGATCTTCGATGCTCGCGACCGTCGCGAGATACGGCGACGCGAACGGAACGCGATCGTCGCGAACGAGCGAGGCGAAGGCACTGCGCTGCGTTGCGTTTCGATCGCTCGCGAGACCGTATCCGCCGAGGCCCGCAATCGCGGGCACGTCGACGCGACGTGACGCGAGCACTTCCGGCAGAATCGGTGCGACCGCGACCGCGTTGAAGAGATTGGTCTCGGGAAGATTGGATTCATCGAGATAGCGACCGAGCCAACCCGTATGTTCGTATTTTTCCGGAGCGGCGGTCTGCCAGATCTCGGTCGAGCGAAAGTGCGAGTGATCGGGTGCGGGGTAACCCGCGCCCTGCACGATCGCGACGCTTCCGTTATCGAACATGCCTTTGAGCGACGCGAGCGCGGGATTGAAGCCGATCGTGCGGTCGATCTGCAACACGTCACCGGGTGCGATACCGATCGACGGACGATAGCGATAGTACGCGGGCATACCGTGCGGCACGATCGTATTGAGGCCGTCGTTACCACCCTGGAGATTGACGACGACGAGCACGCGATCCGATGCGACGAGGTCCGGTAGCGCCATCGACGGCGGCTTGTTCAGTGCGGCTGCAAACACGCCGTTTGCGTGAGCGGTGATGCTGAGGCCGGCGAGCGCGCCGATGAATCCACGACGTTTCATTTCGGTCCTTTAGCTTAATTGATAGGCCGGCATGGCCATCGTCAGGTACGCGGCGCCGCGCATGCGTCCGTCGACATTTTCACCCGAGAGCGCGCCGCCGAGCGAGGTATCGCCACCGTCGAGGTAGGCGGCGAGTTTGGCCGTCGCGGACGGGGTCGCATCGCCGAGCAAGATCGTGCCGACGAGTCGTTGCGCCGCGACGTGTGCGGAGGGCGGTAGGCCCTCGAAGAGCGGCCCGCCCGCGCCCGACGATGCCGTCATGAGCGAGCTTGCGAAGTTCTCGCGAGCGAGCACGGTCTGCGTGCTCAGCCATGACGCCCCACCGTCCCAACCCTTGACACTGGGTGGATGGAACGGCACTTGGCCCATCCGATTGAGGACGTCTCTGACGCCCGGTCCGGTCTTTTCGATGCCGAAGAGCTGGTACGAACCGACCACGAATTCGACCGGACTCTTTACGAGCGCGCGATACGCACGTTCGGAGTAAAAGACGTTCGAACGCAGCAACGTCGACATGATCGGCGCGAGTTCGAATTTTTCGCGCCGGACGACCGCTGCGAGATCGTCGACGAGTTGCGGCTCGGGATCGCTGTAGACGAAAAACTCCAGGAGCTTGCGAGCCAACAACGCGGCTGAGGCCGGCTGTTGGAAGATGATGTCGATGACGTCGTCGCCCGTGAAATTTCCAGTCTTCCCGAGAAACGTTTTGCGGCCGTCATCGTGTTGACGTTCGTTCATGAAGAACGCACCCGTACGTCGCTGGAAGGTATACCCGGTGAACGCACGCGCGCTCTCGCGCACGTCTTGTTCCGTGTAGTTGCCGATGCCCAGCGTAAAGAGTTCCATGAGTTCGCGTGCGAAATTTTCGTTTGGGTGATCGCGATTGCTGCGCGCGTTGTCGAGATATTTGAGCATCGCTCGATCGCGTGCGACGGCGTGCGTGAGGGCGACGAAATTGCCGAGCGCGTACGAACGCATCAGTTGATTCTGCTCGATGATATCGAGCCCGTAGATGCCTTTTTGGTTGCTCGCCGTTGCGAAGTTGCCGTGCAAGAAGAGCGTCATCTTCTCTTGGAGCGGGCTCGTCGAGGCGATCATCCGATCGAGCCACCACGTGACGTTGGCAACATCTTGCTTGCGTCGCATCTGGCCGCGCATCTTCCGCATGACCTCGAGCGCGGTGTCGCCGCCCGCGGGCGCGGCAGGCGTCTCGGCCATCCGCATCGCGCGAATACGTTGAAGTTCGCCACCAGCGTATTCCGTATCGATGAGTTCGGGCGACGGCAGGCCTGCGTTTGCAGGACCGACGTTCATCAACGCATCGACGTTGACGGCCATCGAATTTGCGGCAAAGCGAGCGCGGTCGGCGAGCGTACCCCCGAATCCGGCGCGACGAAGGAGATGGGCGGCGAGACGCACGTCCCACGGCCCGGTATAACGCGCGAGCGGTGCGGTCGGAAGCGAACCCGGCGGACGAAACGTTGTGGCGGCGTTCATGTACGCATCGTAGCGCACGCCCGGCTCCGGACAATGCACCGCGTACGGAATCTAACCCGTACTTAAGCGACGTGCAGGGAGCGAGCGACGCGGCAGACGAGTCTCGTTCATGAAAATCGCACTCACGCCACTGGATTTTATGCGCCGCGCGCGCAAACTCTATGGCGCGCGCGCGGCCGTCGTCGATGGCGCGATGCGCCTGACGTATGCCGAGTTTTTCGCACGCTGCGATCGCTGGTCGTCGCGTCTCCAGGATTACGGCATCGCTGCGGGCGACCGCGTGGCCTACGTCGCGCCCAATACGCATGCGCTCTTGGAAGCGTTCTATGCCGTCCCGCAGATCGGCGGCGTTCTCGTCCCGATCAACTTCCGACTTACGGCCAACGACTTCGCGTACATCATCGATCACAGTGGCGCGCGCATCGTCTGCGCGCACGAAGATCAACTCGATGCCATCGAGAGCATTCGCGCGCAATTACCCCTCGTCGAGCGTTTCGTCGCACTCGAAGGCACGCGCCTCGGCTGGACGTCGTACGAGGACGAGCTCGCAAAATCGAGTGGCGCGTTCGTTGCCGCGACGATCGATGAAGACGATCTGCTCACGATCAACTACACGAGCGGCACGACGGCCAATCCCAAGGGCGTGATGATCACGCATCGCAATGCCTATCTCAATAGCATCGGCACGATGGTTCACATCCATATCACTCCGGACGATCGTTATCTTTGGACGTTGCCGATGTTCCACGCCAACGGTTGGACCTTCACCTGGACGATCACGGCGGCGGGCGGCACGCACGTCTGTCTGCGCAAAGTCGAAGCGGCGCGCATTTTTGCCCTCGCGCGCGATGAGAAGATCACACTCATGTGCGCCGCGCCGACCGTCCTCATCGCCCTCGCAAACGCGCCGAGCGAATCGCGTGGCGAGCTCCCGGTAGGCGTGCGCGTGCTCACTGCGGGTGCCCCGCCCGCAGCCGCAACGATCGAGCGCATCGAGGACGATCTACGCTGGGAGATCACGCAAGTCTACGGTCTGACGGAAACCTCGCCGTTCATCACGTACTGCGAGCCGCTCGCCGAACATGCGAAGCTCGCACCGAACGAACGCTTCGCGCTCAAGGCACGACAGGGTGTCGAACTTGCGACCTCGGGAGATTTGCGCGTCGTCGACGATACGGATCGCGACGTTCCGCGCGACGGCACGACGACGGGTGAGATCGTGGTGCGCGGCAACGTCGTGATGGATGGCTACTACGGCGATCCCGATGCGACGGCGATCGCGTTACGCGGCGGCTACTTTCATACGGGCGATGCCGCCGTCGTGCATCACGACGGCTACGTCGAGATTCGCGATCGCATCAAAGACGTGATCATCAGCGGTGGCGAAAACGTCTCGTCGGTCGA
>JANYGA010000062.1 GCA_025359485.1 Rhodospirillales bacterium
CCGACCCTCGGGCGGCGCGCCGAGATACGCGAGCAAGATGCGACGAACGTCCGCGGGATCGGGATTCGGCGTGATGCGGTACCCATCGATGAGATCGGTCGGCGCGTAATAGGCGACGGCGGCGCGCACGTGCACGGGCTCGGGCGCGTACGCCGCGAGCAGGGCGAGTTCGGCTCCGGCGCTGCGCCCGAAGACGGCGACGCGATCGACATCGACGCCCCACGCGCGAGCGTGTTTCGCAATCGTGGCGATCGCATCTTGGATATCATTTGGTTCAGTTGGAAAGCGATATTTCGGCGCGTGCCGATAATCGACGGAGATCGCCGTATAGCCGCGGGCCGCGAGCGCGCGATCGATCGTCGCGTTATCGGCGCGTTTGCCGAAGAGCCACGCACCGCCATAGATCGTGATGACGGTCGGTCGTGGTCCCGCGATCGTCGATCGATACACGTCGAGTGCGAGCATCGCGCCATCGCGTGTCCGAACGGGAAGATTGCGTTCGACGTGAATAGTTGCGTCGCGCGCGATGGGCGTGTGCGCGGTTGCGACGCCGGCTTCGAAGGGAATCAGCTCCGCTTCCGCTTTGGCATTGGCTTGCGGATATTGCGTTAATGGGATGAGTGCGAGAACGAACGCGATCGTCGCGCACGCCCTACCGACGACTCTCATTCGGCCGCGTAAAAACGCGACGACCATTAAAATGAGCACGAGTGCGATCACGACTGCGCGTCCGGCGACTTCGGGCACGGCGACGGCAAATGCGAGCATCGGTAACGTCGGCGCTGGCAACGTCCCAAGCAGCTCGATGAGTAGAACGAGAATTGCGGCTATGAGGACGACCCAGCGCCCGATCGCGCGAACGACGTTCACCATATAACGGTCTTCGACGCCCTCGACTTCGGGCATCTTCGACGCGACGGACTGCGCGCCGTCATCACTGTGCTCTCGATCGCGATCGCCGTTGCGATTGCACTCGCACTCGATGTCGCCGGGCGGACCGCCGCCGCGTCGCTCCACTCCGCGACCGATACCGTTGCGAGCAACGTCGATTTGCAACTCGCTCCGACACGCGCCAGCGTCGGATTCGACGAGATGCAGTTTCGCGTCGTGCGAAGCGAATCTCGCGGCCCGACGCGCGATCTGACGATCTTCGATTTGCTTGCGATCGCGGTTGGTTGCGGCGCCATCGCAAACGCGCTCGGTATCTCCGTCGCGCGACGCGCGAACGAAATCGGGACGCTCCGCATGCTCGGTGTGACGCGCGCGGCGATCTTTCGAACGTTCCTCGCTGAGGGCTCGCTCTACGGCGCGATTGGATCGCTCGCGGGCCTCGGTCTCGGCCAAGTGCTCGCGACGATGCTCGTGCCGCATCTGCTCTCGCGTCATCGCTTCGAGCGACCGCGTAAAATTACGGCTTCACGGCATCTTGCAAAAACCGGCCGTCTCGCTCTGCGCAGATGAATGGATCGCCACGTCCATCGGGACCAGCGGCACGATCGAGCTCGCCGGAGTTCCGTTGCGCGTGACGGGCAAATCGTGGTACGACGATACATTCGGTCACCGGGCGACAGCGCCCAACGACGACGGCCGCGAATTACTCTTTGAATCGGATCGCGTGCGTGGCACGACGATCGGGGCCGCGCGCGCATTCGTGATCGACAAACGCGGCGCACTTTCGCCCGACGTTTCCGACGTGGCGCCCGCTTCCGACGGTAAGTGTCTGGGCACGGGCTTCGTCGAGCTGACCGGCTATGCGACGCCGGTCGAACTTGCAACAATCGTCGTTCGGAGGTGAGTATGGGTCGCGTACGCGTCGCAGGGTTTGCAGTCTCCCTCGATGGCTTTGGAGCCGGGCCAGAACAAAGTCTCGCCGATCCGCTAGGAAAGCGCGGAACGGAACTCCACACATGGTTCTTCGGAACGAAGACCTTCAAAGCGATGGTGGGACAGGGCGGTGGCTCGCAGGACGTCGACGAGACGTTCGCTCGTCGTTCGATGGACGGCTTTGGCGCGTTCATCCTTGGCCGGAACATGTTCGGCCCTGCGCGCGGAAAGTGGCCCAACGACGATTGGAAAGGTTGGTGGGGAGATAATCGCGAGCCGATCGTCATGGAAGGCGGAACTACGTTCCATTTCGTTACCGATGGCATCCACGCCGCACTCGAGCGCGCACGCGATGCCGCGGGAGCGCGTGACGTCAAAATCGGAGTCGGCGTTGCGACCGTTCGTCCATTTCGCGCTGTCGCCCGTTTTGCTCGGACGGGGCGAAGCGATGTTCGAAAATTTAGATCTTCCGGCGCTCGGCTATCGCGTTGTGGAATCCACGGCCACAGAGTTCGCAACGCACGTCGTGCTCGGTCGCGACGAAACGTCCATATCTACGGTTTGAGCAGTTCCCGTTCGAGCACGAAGGCCCAGCTGCCGTCGTCGGTGCGATTGCCGGAGACGACGCGCCAGCCGTCACGACCGCGTGCAGTCAGCTCGGCACTCATCTCCGGGCGCGTACGGTTCGAGCCGTAGAGTACGACCTCGTACTCGTACGTCATCGCCGGTAGGCGCTGCGCGCGTATTGTTCGACCGAACGCTGCGTGTTGAAATACGACGCATTGAACGCGATCGCACCGCGCATCACGCGCGTGTAGCCATCGGGATCGTTGTAGAACAGCGGCACGATAACGCGCTCGAGTTTATCGTAGAGACTCGCGGAGTCATTCGCGTTTTCTTCATCACCGAATAATTTCGGATCGCTCGCGATCTCCCAACCGGTTTGCCCTTCGATACAGCCTTCGACCCACCAGCCGTCGAGCGTCGAGAGGCTCGGTACGCCGTTGAGTGCAGCCTTCATGCCGCTCGTACCCGACGCTTCGAGTGGCGGGCGCGGCGTATTGAGCCAAAGATCGACGCCCGCAATCAAACGTTGCGCGAGGGCGATCTCATAATTTTCGAGGTACACCACACGCAGATCGTCGCCGAGCGCGACGGCGGCTTCGTGAATGCGTCGGATGACCGCTTTACCATCGTTATCTTGCGGATGCGCTTTGCCGGCGAAGACGAATTGGAGCGGACCGACCTTCGCTGCAATCGCACGCAACCGATCGAGATCGGTAAATGCGAGATAGCCACGCTTGTACTCTGCGGCACGGCGCGCGAAGCCGATCGTGAAACGCGAGCGATCGAGATCGACACCCGTGCGACGTTTGATCTCGACGAAAAGATCGTCTTTGGCCGCACGATGCGCCGCGGCGACGTCTTCGAGCGGAACGCCGATCGCGTGGCGGAGATAGCCGTTGTCGGAACGCCATTGCGGGACGTGACGGTCGAAGAGCGTTGCGAATGCGGGTGACGTCCAGCGTCCCGCGTGCACGCCGTTGGTAATCGCGTGCACGGTGTCGTCGGGAAACATCTCGCGCGAGACTTCGCCGTGACGCATCGCGACGCCATTGACGTAATGCGAGCCGCGAAGCGCGAGTTGCGTCATGTTGACGCTGCCATCGTGCACGCCGCCGAGGCGATCGATGAGGCGCGTACGATCTTCGCCGAGCAACGCGGACGTGAGGCCCCGATCGAAACGATCGTGGCCCGCGGGCACGGGCGTGTGCGTGGTAAAAACGAACTGCTTGCGAATGTGGGCGATGTCGTCGGCGTTGACGGAATCGCGACCGTTCGCTCGCAGACGCGCTTCCATCGCCGCCGGTACCAAGAACGCGGCGTGGCCCTCGTTCATATGCAACGTAGCGATGCCATCGATGAGCCCGAGTGCCTCGAGCATCGCATACCCGCCATACCCGAGCACGATCTCTTGGGCGATGCGGTAGCGATGATCGCCGCCGTATAACGAAGCCGTGAGCGCGCGATCTTGCGGATCGTTTTCTTCGAGATCGGTATCGAGCAGATAGACGGGCACGACGTGTCCGAGCGCGCTCGTGAGATCGAAGCGCCATGCGGCGATGCGAACGGTGCGACCCTCGATCCGAACCTCGACGATGCGTTCGAGCAGATGCGTCCGCGCGCGCGGATCCCACGCGTCGATCGCTTCGTGTTGTTGTCCGTTGGCATCGAGCGACTGCGTGAAATACCCGTGTTTGTAGACGAGCGTCACGCCGACGATCGGCACGCCGAGATCGGCTGCCGATCGAAGCATATCGCCCGCGAGAATGCCGAGGCCGCCGCTATACGTCGGAAGGCCCGCTTCGAGGGCGATCTCCATCGAAAAATAGGCGACGCGCGGATGTGCGCCAGGGGCGTGGTCGATGGCGTGGAGGCGACCGTCGTTCGAACGATCGTGCGCCGCCTGGCGGGAAGCAACGGTCATAGTTCTTCTTTTCGAATGTGGGAGTCGAGTTCTTTAGACGCCTTTTGCTCGCTCCTCTGCCTAGCAAGAAAGTTTCGCGGCCGCCTACTCCGTAACGACGTCCGCTTCGAAGCCGCGTTCGGCGATCGCCGCCATGATCGCGGGAAGGTCGTCCGGCCGTTCCACTTCGACCGTGACATCGAGCTCGGCGTGTTTCGCCGAGAGACTTCCGAAGACACGGTGGTGCGCCACGTCGAGAACGTTCGCGCCCGCCGCGCTGATCGCGAACGCAACGCTCGCGAGTTCGCCCGGCCGATCGACCATGTGGACGCGTATCCGCACGACGCGCCCCGAGCGCATCCGATGGCGCACGATCACCGAAGCGAGCATGCCGAGATCGATGTTCCCACCGCAGATGATCGTGCCCACGCGTTTTCCCGCGAAGCGACGTGCGTTTGCGAAAAGCGCCGCGAGACCGGCGGCACCCGCGCCTTCGCTCACGAGCTTTTCATCCTCGAGCAGTCGCGCGATCGCCGTCTCGATCGCGGCTTCATCGACGAGGATCACCTCGCGCACGCGCTCGGCGATCATGCGCGTCGGTAAAGCACCGATGCATTTGACCGCGATGCCCTCGGCGATCGTCGGCCCGCCGTGTGCCGGAACACCCGTGCGCGCGGCGGCGATTCCCGCATACGATGTCGCTTGCACGGCGACGATCTCGGTCTTCGCACCGATGCCCGCGACGGCGAGCGTCGCACCGGAGATGAGTCCACCGCCGCCGACGGGCACGAGGAGCACGTCGAGCTCGCTGCCCGCATCTTCGAGTAGCTCGAGCGTCGCCGTCGCTTGACCCGCGATGACGTGTTCGTCGTCGTAGGGATGCACGATCGTCGCGCCCGTGCGTCCGGCAAGATCGCGTGCGTGCACGGCCGCGTCGTCGAAGGTCTCGCCGAGGAGCACGACGTCGGCGCCGAAATCGCGCGTGCGGCGCACTTTGAGAAAAGGCGTCGTCTCGGGCATCACGACCGTCGTCGCGATGCCGAGCCGCGTCCCGTGATACGCCACGGCTTGACCGTGATTGCCCGCCGACATGGTGATCACGCCGCAGGCGCGCTGCTCGGGCGAGAGCAAGAGCATCGCGTTGAGTGCGCCGCGTTCTTTATACGAGCCCGTCGTCTGACGATTTTCGGTCTTGAAATAGACCTCCGCACCCGTGGCATTCGAGAACGCACGCGAACGCACGGTCGGCGTCCGCACGATGCCCGATGCGATGCGATCCGCGACGGCACGAAGCGTCCCCGCGGTTCCGATCACGGACCGATGACCACGCGAACGAAGCCTTTGGGACGAATCGTTTTTGCGAACGCATCGCGGACGGCCGTCGCGCTGGTGCCGAGAATCGCCGCCGCATCGGTACGGTCGCGATCGTATGGCGCGTTATCGAG
Organism: Rhodospirillales bacterium; assembly: GCA_025359485.1. Classification (GTDB taxonomy): domain Bacteria; phylum Vulcanimicrobiota; class Vulcanimicrobiia; order Vulcanimicrobiales; family Vulcanimicrobiaceae; genus JANYGA01. Next base: position 5,737 of record JANYGA010000062.1, read on the forward strand.
CGTTTCACCGAGTAAGCGCTGACCGATCGACGCGATCGATGCGCCGCCGATCGCGGTACGCCGAACGATCGCCGCCTTCGCAAGCGAAAGTTCGAAATCGCCGACGAGTTCGTTCTGCATCTTCGCGATCTCACCGTCGATGAGCGATTCGATCCGCGCGCGATCGCTCGGCGACGATGCGAAATCGATCGTAAAGCTCGCGCGCGTTTTCGAGGGTGCATACTGCGACGAGATCGTGTAAACGAGACCCGCGTTCTGCCGGATGTCGCGGAAGAGTCGGCTCTGCTCCGCACCGAGCGCACCGCCACCGAAGATGGCGTTCCCAAGCACGAGTGCCGAATAATACGGTGAGGAACGATCGGCATCGATGAGCTCTTGCAGGGTCACTTCATCTTGACCGAGTGCGGGCAACGCGAGCCGTACGTCGCCCGCGGCGTTGAGCGGGACGCGCGGAAAATCGATCGTGGGACGCTCGCCTGGACCCTCACGCCACGGGCCGAACGCGCGCTCGACCGAGGCCTTCGTCGCATCGACCGTCGCGTTCCCGACGACGACGAGCGTCGCCAGATCGGGTCGGAACGTCTTGGCGTAGTACGCGCGCACGTCGTCGAGCGTGAGCTTCTGCACGGATTCGGGCGACGCTTCGCGCAGTGCAGGATCACCCGCGGGATAGAGTTTCGTCGCGGTCTGCCGCGCCGCGACCGAACCCGTTCCCGAGAGTTGTGTTTGCAAGCCTTCGAGCGCGCGCCGCCGTGCCATCTCGAAGGTCGTACGGTCGAAGCGCGGGTGCAAGACGTTTTCCGCGAGGAGGTCGAGCGCGCGATCGAACGATTTCGACGTCGTCTGCAATCCGAAACTCGATCCCGCCCCGATCGATGTGTCGATATCGTCTTGCGCTCGTGCGAAGGCCGCGCGATCGCGCGTCGAGGTGCCGAGTGCGAAGATGCCATCGAGCACGGCCGCGACGCCTTCTTTGCCCACGGGTTCTTGCAGTGCGGGCGACGTGCGCACCGCGCCGTACGCGACGACGCTATCGGAGATCGTCGCCGGACGGATGACGAGCGTCATGCCGTTGCGCAGTTTGCTACGATCGGGCGCGACATCGGCTGGTGGAACGGCGGGTCGATCGACGAGGTCGCTCGCCCATGCGGGAAGACGCGTCACGGGCGTTTGTGCGCCGAGCGGATTTTCCGGACCGGCAGAGGGTGGCACGGGCGGCGCGTTCTGCGTTGCGTTCGCCGATGGCGTGAGTTCGCCGATTATCGCATGCGCGGGATCGAGATATTTTTTCGCGACGCGATCGACGTCGGCGAGCGTCACGCCCGCGAGCAATTCTTGTTCGCGTACGATCGACGATTCGTTGTCGAGGGCGATCGTGGTCGCCCAATCCGAAGCGAGTGAGGAAATCGAATTGCGGCTGAGTTCTTGCCCCGAGATGGCCTGCCGTTTCGTCGTCTCGAAGAGTTCGCGCGGAACGCCGTTCTCGGCGTATCCACGCAAGATTTTCTCGAGCCGCGCGCTCCCGGCGACGGGGTCGGCCCCGGGTCCGAGCGCCGCCGTCGCCATGCCGAGTTGGCCTTCTGCCACGTAGGGCATCGAGACCCAACTCGCATCGAGCGCGTTGCCGGAATCGACGAGCGCACGGAGCGCTCCGCGATCGGATCCGAGTACCTGTTGTAAGAGAAACGATGCGAGGAAATCGGGGCTCGCGACGCCCGGCATACGCAGCGCGACGACCGCGAGCGGATACGTGAGCGTCGTCGGACGCCGAATCACTTTGCGCCCGAGCGGTTCGACGCGTGCGATCGCGTGCACGACTGCGGGACGACGTGGAATCGATTCGAAACGTGCTTTCACTTGTGCGAGCGTTTTCGCGAGATCGAAGTTTCCGGCGAGCACCAGAACCGCGTTGCTCGGCCCATAATATTTTTCGTAGAACGCTTTGAGTCTGCTGCCCGTAAGGCGTGCGAAGGCCGCGCGCGTACCGACGCCGGGATGTGCGTAGGGCGTACCCGCAAACGCATAAGCGTTCGCGTCGCGAAAGAAATCGGCACCGGGCGACGTGTCATCGCGCGCGATCTCTTGCGCGATCGCACCACGTTCCGTCTCCCACTGCGACTGCGCGTCGAGGATGTCGCGCATTCGATCGGACTCGATGCGCAAGATCGCATCGAGGTCGGCTGCGGGAATGGTGAACTCGTATTGCGTGAGCGTTTCCGACGTTTGCGCGTTAAACGATCCACCGAGTGCGGTTGCAATCGTGCCGAGTTCGCTCGTCGAAAGATTCTTCGTGCCGCGGAACATCATGTGCTCTTGCGCGTGCGCCATGCCCGGCACGTCCGCGGGATCGTCGCGCGATCCCACGAGATACGTGAGATCGCTTGCGATCACGGGCGCGAGCGTGTTGCGCACCAGCACCACGCGGAGGCCGTTTCCGAGCGTCGCTTTGAGGACGTCGCTTTGCGGAGGCGCAGCTGCTGTCTGAGCGCCCGTAGCGGCGATTGCGACCGAGCATGCGGCGATGCCGACGACGCGGCGGAAGCTGGTAACGTTGCTAGACGAAAAACGGAGCACCGCACCCTATCGGTCGCGAAGATGGAAATGCCCTATCGCGACGGGGCAGGGGCCCCGACTTCAGAAGGGAGACCGACGTGAGTACTTTACGCGATGGAACGCATTTTCGCGCTTGCAATCTCTGCGAGGCGATATGCGGCCTTGCGATCACCGTCGAGGGTGGTCGCGTGACCGATCTGCGCGGCGACGCGGCCGATCCGCTCTCCCACGGATACATCTGTCCCAAAGGCAACGCGCTCATCGATCTCCACGCCGACCCCGATCGCTTGCGCGTGCCGATGCGTCGCATGGGCACAACGTGGACGGCGATGACGTGGGACGATGCGATGGACCTCGTGGCCGAGAAGCTCGCCGATGTCGTCGCCGCGCACGGGGACGATGCCGTCGCACTCTATCAGGGCAATCCGAGCGTTCACAATAGCGGCACGCTGCTTGGCGCGGGCGGATTCTTGCGCGCGCTTAAAACGAAAAATCGATTCAGCGCGACGAGCATCGATCAACTCCCGCACCATCGCGCGGCGCTCGAAATGTTCGGGCATCCGCTGCTCTTACCGGTTCCCGATATCGATCGTACCGACTATTTTCTCGTGATGGGAGCGAACCCGCTCGCATCCAACGGCAGCATCATGAC
>JANYGA010000076.1 GCA_025359485.1 Rhodospirillales bacterium
GATCGAATATCGCCATCGCAGCAAAAAGTCGCTGATTCGGCAGCGCGAAATCGGGCGCGACGTAAGCTCGTACAACGAATCGTTACGCGGCGTCTTGCGCGCCGATCCCGACGTCATTTTAATCGGCGAATTGCGGGATCCCGACGTGATGTCGGCATGCCTGGCAGCGAGCGAAACGGGGCACCTCGTCTTCTCGACCCTTCACACGTCCGAGGCAGCCGAGACCGTCCAGCGCATCGTCGGCGTTTTCGACGGCGGACGCCAGGAACAGGCGCGGATGCAACTCGCGCAATCGTTGCAAGCGATCGTCTCACTTCGGCTCATTCCCGATGCGAGCGGCCGGGGGAGGCGACCGGCATGCGAAGTGCTTTTGAATTCATCTGCGGTCCGCACGCAATTGATGTCTCCCGAGAAGACGATTCAAATCCGCAACACGATCGAGACCTCGCGTAAAGCCGGCATGCAGACGCTCGAAATGGATTTGACGCGCATGGTCAACGAACGCCTCATCACCTATGAGGCAGCGCTCGCCGCATCCGACTATCCCGATCAGATTCGCGTCATGGCGGGGATCCGCTAGCGATGTCGCTGACATTCGCATACGAAGCCCGCACGCCGAGCGGCGAACCCGTCGCCGGCACGATGCGCGCGCTCGATCGCAGCGCGGCACTCGCCACGCTACGCGAGCGGATGCTCATTCCCTCGAAGCTCGAGCCCACGACGAATACGTTTTCGCTCGCTCGACTCTTCGCGCGCGCGAAGCCGAACGAACGCCTCGCCTTTTTCCGTGCGTACGCCGCACTCGAACATGCGGGCGTCGATTTCTCGACGTCGTTCGCCCTGCTCATCGATCAGGCGCGCACGCCACGTATGCGCGACGCGCTCGCGAGCATCCGCTCCGACGTCGAACGTGGCGGCGATAAATTGTGGAGTGCGATGTCACATCGCCCCGATGAATTTAGCGATCTCGAAGTGGCCATGGTCGCTGCCGGCGAGGAAGCGGGCAATCGCGAAGACGTCTTCGATCGACTCGCGGGATTTCTCGAACGCGACGAGCGCTTGCGCAAAAAATTATCCGCCGCGCTCTTCTACCCAGCGTTGGTTCTCGTAGCCGCGTTGATCATCTCGGCCTATCTCTTCATCGTCGTCATTCCGCAATTCGGTCGCCTCTTCGCGAGTTTCGGCGTCGAGCTAACGCCGCTCATGAGTTTTCTGCTCGGCCTCACCAGCGTGCTCGTGAACCCACTCGTGATCCTCATCGGGTTTGCAACACTTGCAATCGGCGTCTCGAGTTTCGCACGCGCATTGCAAACGCGCGAGGGGTCGTTCGCTTTCGACGCATTGCGGATGCGCATACCATTGCTCGGCGAAGCGATCCGTAAGACGATCGTAGCACGTCTGTGTCGCGTTCTTGCGACGCTGTTACAATCGGGCGTCAATCAAGTGCGCGCGCTCGAAGTCGCCATTCCCGTCGCCGAGAGTCCGATATATTCATTGGCGATCGAGACGGCGCGCGACCGCATCGCCGGCGGCATTTCTTCGTCGCTCGAAGAGGCACTGGACGCAACGGGTCGATTCTCGCCGCTGGTATTGGGTTTCGTGCGCGTCGGCGGATCGGCCGGTAACATTCCCTCGATGCTCGTGAAAGTTGCGGAATACTATGAGGAAGACGTCGAGTCGCTCCTCTCCGCCGTGCCGACGATCATTCAAACCGCCGTGACGCTCGGTCTCGGCGGCGTCGTCGCCGTCATCGTCTACGTCGTGTACGTCCCGCTCTCAAGCTTGAGTTCTTCGATTCATTAAGGTGTAAAGGGGTAAGCCGTGACCGTCTCTCTCTCGGATCAAGCCACACACGACCCTGCGAATGAACGAGGGTTCACGCTCGTCGAACTCATGGTCGTCGTCGCCATCATCTCGTTGCTCGCAGCGGTCGTTATTCCGAATTTCGTACACGCGCGTGCACAGGCTGCGGTGTCGGCGACGGAGGCGAACATGAAGCAG
>JANYGA010000078.1 GCA_025359485.1 Rhodospirillales bacterium
AGACGCGAACGCCGAATTCGGCTTCGAGCGGCGGCGCGCAACCGGCGATGTTCATCTTGAGGATTTCGGGCGTGCACGTCGATGCGAGGAATATCGCACGCGGCGCGTGTTCTTTTACGATCGCCGCAACGAGCGGCCGCAGCCCGTCGAGGGCATCGGCGCCGCCAAGATCGTCTTCATCGAGCATCGCCGTCGCGAAGCGGGGTTTCGCGAAGATCATCACGCCCAAAGCCGTTTGGAGAAATCCCTGACACGAGCCGGTTCCGACCACTAAGAAAAAGCTGTCTTGCATCTTATGATGCAGCCAGCCGATGGGAGCGAGGGAACAAAAATCGTCCCGCTCGATGATCTCCGCCTGCGATTCGAACAACCCGTACACTCCAAGCCCGGCGCTTTCGCCTATCTTGGGGCTTTCGGGCACCTCGCACCGGTGATGGCCGTCACCCCGTCATGGCGGGGCGCTGCATTATGCGACGGTCTCTCGACTGGGGCCACGCCGGAAATAGCGGCCAATCACGACCGCGGTTCCGGTGCCGGGCTCGCTCGAGACCGCGAAGATGTCGCAACACCGGCGCATGATCGGGAGCCCGCGCCCCCGCTCGGCCGTGTGGTCGGGCAAGATGTGATCGATATGGGAGCTATCGAATCCGATCCCATTATCACGCACGGTTGCGAGAATTCGATCGTCGCCGATGCGGACTTCGATCTCGATCGGGAGCTCGGCGTGGGCGTGTTCGATAGCGTTGGCGACCGCCTCGCCGAGCGCGGTGAGGAAGTGGCCGAGGTCGTCGTCACCGACCTCGTGCGAACGCGCGAAGTCGGCAACACTTTCACGAACGATGCGGGAGAGGTGCGGTTGCGGCGGAACTCGGAAGTCCAGAACCGCGTCGTGCGTTGCCATCACAGTTGGTATCGTATTTCCCGTGCGATACTCACTCAAACGGTTCGCGCGCTTAAATCGTATTAGGTCGTATCACTTGTCGGCTTTTGTCTACGTCTTGCGATGTGCCGACGGATCGTTCTACACCGGTTGGACGACCGATCTGAACGCTCGTATCGCGGCGCACCGCCGCGGTACGGGATCGCGCTACGTTCGCTCGCGCTTACCCGCTCGATTGCGCGCGTTTTGGATCGTGCCCGATCGTGAGACGGCCCTCCGCGAAGAGCATGCGTTCAAGCGTCTTCCACGTGCGGCGAAACTCGCCGCGCTCGCACGAGGACAGGTGTTCGAACGCGACCTGCGCAACGCCCCGGACGTTCTCGAGCCGCGTCTGCAATCGGCTCGTTCTGGAGGAGACATGGCAGCCCAAACCCCGCCGACCGGCGCGGAACTCGACGCACTCGCACTCGAAGCCGAAACCGTTCGTGCTCGCATCAAAACCCAAAAAGGCGATATCGTCTTTTCGTTCTATCCGCACGACGCAAAAATTCACAGCGCGGCGTTCATCAAGCTCGCGCGCGCCGGCTTTTACGACGGCTTGACCTTTCATCGTGTCGAGCCGAATTTCGTGATCCAAGGCGGTTGCCCGCAGGGCACGGGCACGGGCGGTCCGGGCTACAACCTCGACGCGGAATTCAACGAGAAGCCGCACGTGAAGGGCACGGTCGCGATGGCGCGCTCGCAGAGCCCGAACTCGGGCGGTTCGCAGTTCTACATCTGTCTCGGCGACGCGCGCTTCCTCGACAAGAACTACACGGTTTTCGGTCAGACGGTCGAAGGCCAAGACGTCGTCGATGCGATTCGTGTCGGAGACGTGATGGAGTCGGTCACGATCGAGCCCGCGTAGTCTGCGTGAGATTCGCGCTCGGGACGCAGGGCTGGTCGTACGCCGATTGGGTCGGCACGATGTACGACGCGGCCGCGCGTCCCGAGTCGTATCTGCGCGGGTACGCGGATGAATTCGCGACGGTCGAAATCGATTCGACCTTTTACGGGACGCCGTCGATCGAGCGGGTGCGCAAATGGGCGGCGAGCGTACCCGATGGGTTTACGTTTTCGGTCAAGGTACCGCGCGAGATCACGCACGACCGCCGACTTCGCGATTGCGACGGTCTCGTGCGCGTCTTCTACGACACGATGCGCGCGTTGGGACCGAAGCTCGGCTGCGTGCTCGTGCAATTCGAAGCTTCGTTCGGGCGCGCGGAAGAAGATGCGCTCCGTGGCGCGCTCCCGGCGTTTCCGCACGACGTTCGCACCGCCTTTGAGTTTCGCGATCCCGCGTGGTATGCAGACGACGAGATTCAGCGATTGCTCGAAGCGCGTGGCCACGCACTCGCGGTTGCCGATGCGCCGTTCGTGTCGCGCGATCTCTTACCGCGCGTGCTCGCATCGACGACGCTCGATTTCGCATACGTGCGCTGGATCGGCCATCACGAGACGCTGACGCGATTCGACGTCACGCAGATCGCTCGCGATGACGAGATCGCGTGGTGGCAACGCGCCATCGCGCAGGCGGCGCCGCGCATCAAGACGGTCTACGGGTACGTCAACAATCACTACGCGGGCCATAGTCCGGCGACGGTCCGCGCGCTCTACGCCGCGCTCGGCATCGTCCACGTGCAGCCGACGCGCATCGAGCAGACGAGTCTCTTCTAAGGCGTCTCCAAGATTAGTACAGCGCCGAATGAACGACGTGCGCGACTTTGCGGATCGCGCTGTTCCCGAGTGAAAAGTCGAGAAGATCCTTGGTGAGCACCGCGAGGATGTAGGGCTTGTCGCCGAGCGGATCGACGATGCCGACATCGTTACGAACTTGGTCGATCTCGCCCGTTTTATTTGCGAGCGGGATGCCTTTCGGAAGCCCGCGAGCGATCTTGTCGCGATCTTCTTGATGGAGCAGAATCGCGATCATGCGACGACACGATTTCGCCGAGGCCACCGTGTAGACGGCCTCGTGTGCGCCGCGCTCGATTTGATAGAGCAGCGATCCCATGTCGCGCGGCGTCGTGAGGTTATCGCTATGATGTGGGCGGGCGTTGGGGCTCATAAAATGGCGTTGGAGCTGCGTATTGTGCAATCCGGCACTCGCGATCGTCTTTTCGATCGCGCCGAATCCGAGATAATCGATGAGCACGTTGGAAGCCGTGTTATCGCTTTCTTCGATCATCGCACGTGCGAGGGTCTCGATCGAGATCGTGTTTCCCACGCTGTAACCGTCGAGAATTTCGGAGCCGAGCACGAAATCGGAACGTTTGAGTCGGATGAGCTCGCCGAACGTTCCCGGATTGCGTTCGGCATATTGAAAGAGCGAGACGAAGATCGCGAGCTTGATGACCGATGCCGACGGAAAGACTTCGTTTGCGTTGTAGGCCACGGCTGAGGGATCGCCGAGTTTGCGTGCGTAGACACCGATGACGCCCGATGAATTCGCCGCGACGCGTGCGAGTTCGGCTTCGAGCGTAGCCGCCCCGGCGGCGCGCGGGATGGCGAGAGCGGCAGCGGAGCCGAAAACGAAAGCGGTGCGATTCACGACTTGCCGGGGTTCCCTCCGAGGACTTGCCGATTCCTCGCCCGCATCGGCCCGCATGGCAAACCGTGATCGAACCTGCCTCCGCACGTGCGCGATCGTGGGAGCGATCGTGCTCGGCACGCTCCTATCGACGCCCGCTTCGGTCGATGCCGCGCAAACGTTCACGGGCAAACTTTTCGTTCTCGATCCGGGCCACGGTACGAAATATCCCGACGGATCGCCCAACAACGTCGGTGCCGTCGGTCCGTCGGGCGTTCTCGAAAATGCGGTAACGCTCGCGGTCGGTGAGAAGCTTGGAGCGCTCTTACGTGCGGCGGGTGCGCGCGTCGTCCTCACGCGATCGTACGCACACCCGTATCGAACGGCGACGGAGAAGCGCATCGATAATCGCGCGCGCGCGGCACTCGCCAATCGCTTGAACGCGACGGCGTTCGTCGCAATTCACGCCGATGCATCGACGGATCGCAGCGTGCGCGGTACGAGCGTTTTTTGGCTCCGCGATAATTCCGTCGCGCTCGCGAACGCGGTGCGTGCGCGGCTCGCGCCGCTGGGTCTGGGTGAATCGGCTTTTCACGCGCGCGATCTCGCGGTGACGAGCGAAGCACGAATACCCGCCGTGCTCGTCGAAATTGGTTACATCTCCAACCCCGATCAAGAACGCGCACTCGCCACGCCCACGTTCCAAGAACGCGAGGCTCGTGCCCTCTTCGACGCTCTTATGGATACGTTTGCAACGCGATGACGAAAACGCCCCTAGTTCCAAGCGACCTCTTTTCGATGGTGCTCGCGAGCGATCCGCAACTCGCACCCGATGGGCGCGTTCTTTTCGTGCGCGCGACGCAGGCGGAAGCGAAGAACGAAACGCAGACGGCGATTTGGTCCGTGCGACTCGGCGGTGCGCCGACGCGGTTTACGTCCGGAGATAAAGATCGCGCGCCGCGCGTTTCTCCCGACGGCGCGCATCTCGCATTCGTCGGCGATCGCGATGCGGGCAAGCGCGTGTACGTTGTCGCGCTCGCGGGCGGTGAAGCCCGCGCGATCGGTGAGGCGTACGACGGCATCGGCGGACGGGTCTGGTCGCCGGATTCGACGCATCTCGCGTTCGTCGCGACGACGCCGCTCGATCCCGCGACCGCGCGCATCGCGCACGATGAGAAGACGGGCGCGCGTCACATTCGCGCGCTTCCCTTCAAAAGCGACGACGACGGTCTGCTCGACGGGCGTCGCAAACATCTCTTCACGATTCCGATTGCCGATGGTGGAATCGCGACGCGCGTGACGCATGGCGACTTCGATGTCGAGACCCCCGCATGGTCTCCCGATGGAACGCAGATCGCGTTTGCGGCGCAGATCGATTTGAAAGAGTACGAGTTCTGCACCGATCTCTACGTCGCTGCGCTCGCCGATGGTGCGCCGCGAAAACTCACCGCATCGCGCGGACCCGCAAGCAACCCCGCGTTCTCACACGATGGCACGGAGATTGCGTTCATCGGCCACGAGCATGGCGACGATGCCGGCGGTCGGTTCAATAGCGAACTTCTCGTCATTCCGACGGCGGGCGGCGCGACGCGGTCGCTCTCCGCGCATACGGATCGCTCGGTCAACGATTCGGTCATCTGCGACACGCGCAATGGCGGCGGCCAACAAGCACCGTTCTGGTCAGCCGACGATCGCGAACTCTTCGTTCCCTTCGGCGACGAAGGCACGTGTGGCGTGGCAGCGTTCGCGCGTGCGGGCGGGACGCATCGCGTCGTGCTCGCGGGCGAACGCGACATCGTGACGTTCGCGCGTTCGGATGAAGGCGCGCTCGCGATCTCATACGCGACGCCGATACATCCGAGCGAGATCGCACTTGTCGACCCAAGCGGCGTCGAGACGCAACTCACGCACAACAATCCGTGGCTCGTGGATCGCACGTTGCGCGTGCCTCGGCGCGTGCGCCCGCTCGCAAGCGACGGTCAGAAGCTCGACGTTTGGATTCTCGATCCCGACGAAGCGGCCAACTCGCCGTACGTCTTGCAGATTCATGGCGGCCCACACGCCGCGTACGGTTATGCGTTCATGGCCGAGTTTCAAATTCTCGCCGCTCACGGTATCGGCGTCATATACGGAAACCCGCGCGGAAGCCAAAGTTACGGTCATGCCTACGCGAACGCGATTACGGGTGATTGGGGCGGCATCGACGCCGCAGACGTGCTGGCGCTCCTCGACGGCGCGCTAGCGCAATCACACGCCGATCCCAAGCGTATCGGTGTTGCCGGCGGTTCGTATGGCGGCTTTATGACGACGTGGCTCCTCGGCCACTCGAAGCGATTTGCCGCGGGCGTTTCGATGCGCGCGGTCAACGATCTCGTAAGCGAAGTCGGCGCGACCGATCTCGGTTGGTTCCTCGAACGCGAAGTCGACTCGCCATGGACGGCGGATGCCGGTCGCAAACTCTTCGACGGTTCACCGATGCGTAAAGCGCACGAGATCGACGCGCCACTGTTGGTCGAACATAGCGAGCGCGATTTCCGCTGCGCGATCGATCAGGGCGAGCAACTCTTCACGCTCTTGCGTCGGCTCGGCCGCAAGCACACGGAGTTCGTGCGCTTTACGGGCGACGGTCACGGCCTTTCGCGAAGCGGCAACCCGCGCAACCGCATCTTGCGATTGCGCGCGATCGCGCACTGGTTCGTCCGGTATCTGCGGCCCGCGGGCGTGGAACCCGTCGGCGATTTTGCGGGCGCGCTGTTCGAACCGCTTCAAACGGAGAAGCTGCGGGACTAAAGTGACCGCTTTTCCTGCAGAGGCGCCGCGCATCGGTGCGCGAAGGTTCAACGATGAACGAACGATTTCGGACCGTCCTCATCGCGTCGGCTACGTTCGTAGCCGGAGCCGCGATCTCGCACCTCTCCGGCCCGGCGAGCGCCGCCGTGACACCGCTCGAAGCGCGCGTTGTCAATCTCTTCGCCTTGGCGCCCGACGCGCTCAAGCCGAACCCGGCACTTCCGGGCCTCATGTCGATGCCGCTCACGACCACGGACGGCGATACCGTGACGTATCAAAGCGTGACCGTCTTGCCGGGAACGAACACCAAGCACACTCACGCGACCGCGAACGAATTCCAGATCGTTCTATCGGGGAGCGGCACGGAATGGGTCGGCGATAAGCAAATGCCGATCGCACCGGGGTCGTTCGTCGAGATCCCGATCAATACGCCGCACGCCGGCTTCACGGGCGGTCCCTTTACGCTCGTCTCGATCAAGACGCCGCCGCAAGCCGCCGGCGATTACAAGCCCGCGCCGTGATCGCGCGGGCTCGTCGCCTCAGCGTTCGTGCGGGAGAAATCCCGTCGAGAACCAGGGCACTGCCGCCACGATGACGGTCGCGACGACGATCGATGCGAGGTACGGCACCATGCGACTCATCGCGTCGTCGGGCGACGTTTTTCCGAGCGCGCACGCCGCGTAGTAACCGAATCCGAGTGGCGGTGCGAAGAGTCCGATTCCCATGCCGAGCACGGCGACCATGGCGTACTGGACTTCGTCGATCCCGTACGCTTTCGCGATCGGAAAGAGCAACGGCCCGAAGAGGACGACCGCGGGGATGCCTTCGAGTACCGAGCCGAGCACGATAAAGAGAACGACCGAGAGCGCCATGAAGCCGGCCGCACCGCCCGGCGCGTGGCCGAGCGCTTCGGTGAGGCCTTGTGCGAACCCCGACTGCGTGAGCGCCCAGCCCATCGCCGTCGCCGTCGCGATGATGAGCATGATGGCACCCGTGAGCGCGGCCGTTTCGCGTAAGAGCGGATAGCATTGGCTCCACGTGAGCTCGCGATGCACGAACGCGCCGATGAGTAACGTGTAGAAGATACCGACGGTCGAAACTTCGGTCGCCGTCGCCACGCCACCGAGCACCGCGCCGCGAATGAGCAACGGTAAGGCGAAGCCGGGGATCGCGGCGATTAGGGCTGCGAAGATCTCTTTGCGCGTCGCGCGTTTCGCGAGCTCGAGGTTATCGCCACGCGAGCGAACCAAAATGACGACCAGCAGGCAAAACGCGGCGAGAAGTGCCGGCATGAGTCCCGCCGTAAAGAGTGCGCCGATCGACACGCCGGTCACCGACCCAATGATGATGAGCACGAGGCTCGGTGGAATCGTCTCCGCCATCGCACCCGCGGATGCGAGCATCGCAACGAGATCGCGCGGGTCGGCGCCACGACGACGCATCTCGGGAAAGAGCACCGGTGCGACGGCGGCCATGTCGGCCGTCTTCGAACCCGAGATGCCCGAGACGACGTACATCGCGAAGACGAGCACGATGCCGAGCCCGCCGCGTAGATGGCCGACGAGTGCGGCGAGCGCGTTGACCAGGCGCTTCGCGATGCCCGCACTTACGATGAGATAGCCGAGCAAGATGAACATCGGAATCGCGAGCAACACGATATTCGATGCGCCTTCGTCCATGCGACTGACGACGACTTGCGTCGGAATTTTCGTCGCGAAAACGATGTACGAGAGCGTGCCGAAGCCGAACGCGAAGGCGATGGGAACGCCGATCGCAATCGCGCCGCCGACGACGAAAAAGAAAAAGATGACGAGGTTGATGTTTCCGAGCGTCGCGAGATAGGGCCGCATGAAGAACATCGCGGCCACGACGACGACGCTCGCCGCCAAAACGCGTAGTGCGATGCCGCGATCGATCTCGAGCAGGCGCACGACGGAGAGGACGAGCAGCAGGGCCATGCCCACGACGATCGCGGCGATGATCCACGAGCGCGGAATGTTGAGCACGGCGGTCGCATCGTTGAGATCGAGCACGAAGAGTTTCTGCGCTGCGGGTAGCATCTCGAGCGCGAAGCCGCCGACGATGACCGCGACGACCGCGTCGAACCACTGCGATGCACGGCCGCCGATCGCGCGCGCGAGTGCGGTGAGGCGCATATGCTCGCCGCGTCGCCACGCGATGACCGCGCCGAACATCGAGAGCCAGAGCATGACGATCGTCGCGACTTCATCGGTCCACACGATGGCGTGATGAAAGACGTAGCGCGAAACGACGCCGGTGATGAGGATGAGCACTTCGGCGACGAGAAAAAAAGCCGCGGCCGGCTCGGTAAACCGGCCGATCGCGGTGTCGATGGCGCGCGTGTAGCGGATGCGCGCTACCCGAGCTTTCCGGAGTATTTTTCGAGCGCCGACCAAGCGACGTCGCCGAATTCACCCTTCCACTTCGTGTAGAACGGCTGGAGTCGTTTATAGAAGCCCGACGTATCGGCCTTATTGACTTTCATGCCGCGGCGTTCGAGCTTATCGGCGAGCGACGCATTGAGCAGTGCGACGTCCTCACGCTCCATGAGCGCGTACTTCGTCGTGTTGCGACGCACGATCGCTTGAATGTCGGGCGGCAACGCGTTGAACGCATCCGCGTTTCCCAGGAGCCAATAGCCGTCCCACATGTGATTCGTGATGCTTAAGTACTTTTGTACTTCATAGAACTTGGTCGTTTCGATCACGGCGAACGGGTTTTCTTGCCCGTCGACGACCTTGGTCTGCAACGCCGTATACGCTTCGGCGAGATTGATCGGCGTCGGCGACGCGCCGAGGGTTTTGAAGAGGTCGATCCACAATCGGCCGGGAGGCGTGCGGATCTTGAAATTTTCGAGATCTTCGACCTTCGTAATCGGATGCGTGCTCGAGGTGATCTGGCGGAAGCCGTTCTCCCAGATCTTGTCGAACGCGATCAATCCCTTCGTAGCCGTTTCTTTTTGAACGATCTTACCCACGTCGCCATCCATCGCCGCGAACGTCGTTTTTGAATTTTTAAATGCGAAGCCGACGCCTTGAATCGCGGCGACGGGAACGAGCGAGGTGAGGATGCCGCCCGAGAGGGTGAAAAACTGGACGCCGCCGAGGCGGAGTTGCGAGAGCACTTGCGTATCGCCGCCGAGGATGTTGCTCGGAAAGACCTGGACCTCGAGACGCCCGCCGGACTCTTTTTTCACCGCATTCCAACACTGGACGTTACGCACGTGCAACGGATGGTTCACCGGTAAATTGTGGGCCATCTTATACTGGAATTCGGCGGCCTTCGCCGGCGCTTTGATGATACCGATCGACGCGAACGTCGCGGCGGTGGCAACGGCAAATTGCCGCCGCGATAAGGGTTGACCCACGGCAAAACCTCCGAGATTGAGAATTGACGCCGTATTCTGAGTTCCGGCGTTACATCATGCTGCGGCGGACGTTCGTATGCGTACCTGCCAGCGCAGGCAAAGGCTCGCCGTCAGGGAGAACGCGTGGTCGTATCGTGAGTTCCGACGCACGCAATTTTCAGTGGCTTTGGGCGGGCCAGACGATCAGCCTCGTCGGGAGCGCGGTGAGTCGGCTCGCGATTCCGACGACGGCGATCTTCGCGTTGCACGCGAGCGCGTTCGAAGTCGGCGCGCTCGGAGCGGCGAGCTACGTCGCCTTTCCCGTGCTCGGCGTGTTCGCGGGCGTGTGGGTCGATCGGTTGCCGCGTCGTCGCCTGATGATCTCGTGCGATATCGTGCGCGCGCTCGTGCTCGCGACGATCCCGATCGCGGCGACGTATCACGCGCTCACACTCGCGCTGCTCTTCGTCGCGGCAATCGTGACGAGCGTAGCGAGCGTTTTTTTCGATATCGCCTATCAAGCCTATCTTCCCGACGTGGTCGATGCCGATGGACTGCACGATGCGAACGCTCGCCTCGAAGTGAGTAATAGTGCCGCGCAAATCGCGGGCAATGCGGCGGCGGGCGCGCTCATCGCAGGCCTCGGCGCGGCGCTGACCGTCGCGATCGATGCGGTGTCGTTCGGACTTTCCGTCGTGACGCTCGCGTTCGTACGCGAACGGCCGCGCGAGCAGGTCGTCGCTCGTGTCGCCGCTCCGTTCGTGCGAGAGTTGCGCGACGGGTTACAGTACGTGTTTTCCAATCGCGCACTCTTACGTATCGTGGCATGCACGGCGACGAGCAATCTCGGTGGCTCGATCTCGGGCGCGGTGTATCTGGTCTTCGCCTATCGCACGCTGCATCTCACGCCGACGGTCGTCGGCATCATCCTCGCCGTGGGGAATGCGGGCTTCATCGGCGCTTTTTTCGCCCCGCGCGTCGTCAAGCGATTCGGACTTTCGAATACGCTCGTCGCAAGCACGGGCATCGCGGCACTCGCGCAGGTTCTCGTGCCGCTCGCCGTGCTCGGTTTTTCCGCACCGCTCCTGATTTCAGAACAACTCATCGCGAGCGCGTTCATCCCCATTTACAATATCGCGCAAGTGAGTTGGCGTCAGGCGGCCGTCCCGCCCGAGCTCGGTGGCCGCATGAACGCGACCGTTCGGACGATCGCTTGGGGAACGCTGCCGATCGGCGCTCTGCTCGGCGCGACACTCGCGACGAGCATCGGCATCGTCCCGACACTCGTGGTCGCCGCCGTCGTCTGCTTGTCGGGCGTCGCATGGCTCGTCCATCCCGACGTGCGCGCGATCGGCGGGCCTTCGCGCGTTCGAATCGTATGAATGCGACATGTTTGGTTGTAGCGAAAACTGGGTTGGAAAGCGTTTCTCACATGGGCTAACCACGTTTCTCACGAGCGAAAAACAACGCCGTGCGTTGACGGCGCGTGACGCGCTCGATGGTGATGCCTACGAGGGCCGATACGAGGCCTGGCGCGAGCGACGTTGGCACGACGCCGCGCTCGGTCTCGACGCGTCACGCATGGCCCCGAGTGACGGCGGCGCGGGCAGTTCCGGCGGTGGCGATGGCGGCGGTTCTGGCAGCGGCGGTTCGGGCGACGATCCGTATCCGTGGACGACGACGACGCCGCGCGTGCCGCTCGGACGAACGTGGACGATTCCATCGACGCACGAGACGGTCGAACTCGGGCGCTTCGATCCGATGCGCGCACCGATCGTGACGATCGACTCGGGCGACGTGTTGCGCTACGTCGATACCTGGACGCATTTTCTCGGCGCGCTGCAACCGGGCGTCCCGATCGAAGCGCTCGCAGCGATGCGGCTTAAGAACAAGGGCCGTGGCGTCCATAGCATCGTCGGGCCGATTGCGGTGCGCGGCGCGAAATCGGGCGATCTCCTCGAGGTGCGATTTCTCGATCTACGGACGATCGATTTCGGAGCGAATTTTCACAACGCGGGCGCGATCGGGACGGGTTCGCTTCCCGATGAATTCGCGGATGGACACGTGCACTATTTCGATCTCCACGGGGCGGATGGCTACGTCGAATTCGCGCCGCACATCAAACTCGAACTGCGGCCGTTCCAAGGCACGTTCGGTGTGGCGGCGCCGGGGCCGGATCCCATCAGTTCGGTCGCGCCTGGCCAACATGCGGGCAACATCGACGTCAAAGAGATGACGGCGGGGACGTCGCTCTTCATTCCCGTCTGGCACGACGGCGCGCTCGTCTTTACGGGCGACTCGCACGCACTTCAGGGCGATGGCGAAGTGAACATCACCGCAATCGAAACGGCAATGGAAGAGGTGCTCGTGCAAGTGATCTTGCATTCGCGCGCGGGCTACGCGTGGCCGATGATCGAGACGGCGACGCACTGGTTGATGCTCGGGATGGATCCCTCGCTCAACGAAGCGCTACGGATCTCGCTGCGCAATACGATCGATTTTCTTTCGGTGCAGGCGAAGCTCTCGCGCGACGAAGCGTATTCGCTCGCGAGCATCGCGGTCGACTTCCGCGTTTCCCAGATGGTCGACGTCAATAACGGCATTCACGCGATGATTCCCAAATCGATCTTCGCGCCCGATTTCCGCGCGACGATGTCGATCGTGTAGGGCTCAGGCGATCCGGCGTGGATCGAGTGCGTCGCGCAGTCCATCACCGAGCAGATTGACGCCCAGTACCGCCGTCGAAATCGCGATGCCGGGAAAAAGTCCGAGCCACCACGCCGTATCGAGATACGCGCGACCGTCGGCGAGCATCCCGCCCCACGACGGAATCGACGGCGGGACGCCGAGGCCTAAAAACGAGAGCGCGCTCTCCAAGATGATCGCGCGCGCGACCTCGAACGTCGCGAGCACGCTAATCGTCGAGGTGAGATTCGGTAGAATGTGGCGCAAGACGATGCGTGCGGGCGACGCCCCCGTCGCGCGCGCCGCCGCAACGAAATCTCGTTCGCGCAGCGCCAGCGTCTCGGCACGGACGACGCGCACGTACTGCACCCAACTCGTGATGCCGAGCGTCGCGACGATCGTCCAGAGTCCCGGTCCCACGACGCCGACGATGGCGATTGCCAGGAGCACGAGCGGAAAGGCGAGTTGCATGTCGGCAATGCGCGAGACGATCGAATCGATCGCACCGCCGACGTATCCCGCAAGGAGGCCGACCGCGATGCCCAGCGTCCCGCCGATCGCGACGACGCAAACGCCGACGATCGCCGCAACGCGCGCGCCCCACAACATCCGCGAAAAGATATCGCGACCGAGGCTATCGGTTCCGAGCGCGTACCGTCCATCGCCGCCGGCAAGCCACGCGGGCGGTCGCAGTGCGAGCCCGAGATTTTGGACATTGGGATCGTGCGGCGCGAGCCACGGTGCCAGGAGCGCGCACGCCGCGACGAGTGCGACGATACACGCGCCCACGACCGTCGCGGGGGCGGCGAAGAGCACGCGCACGAACGAGCGGCGCGCGGGCGCTGCGGCTTCGGCAATCATTCGTATCGAATGCGCGGATCGAGTGCGGCGTACGAAAGATCGACGAGCAAGTTGAGCGCGACGAACGATGACGCGGAGAGAATGACGATCGCTTCCACGACGGGATAGTCGCGATCGGCAATCGCCTGCACGGCGAGCCGCCCGATGCCGGGCCACGAAAAGATCGTCTCGGTGATGATCGCTTGCGAGAGCAGCGTGCCCAGTTCGATACCGACGACCGTGACGATCGGAATCCATGCGTTGCGCAAGGCGTGATGCCAGATCAGTTGCATCGATCCGACCCCTTTCGCTCGCGCCGTGCGCAGAAAATCGGAGCCGAGAATATCGAGCATCGCCGCGCGCGTAAGCCGCATGATCTTCGCCATCGAAAAGAGCCCGAGGGTAAGCGCGGGCAAGACGAGATGATTTGGGCCGCCGCCGCCACCCGAGGGAAACCAACCGAGTTGCACGGCAAAAACTAAAATCAACATGATGCCGAGCCAATACACGGGCATGCTCTGACCGACGAGCGCCGCGACGCGTGCGAGCAGATCGATCGCGCTATCGCGGCGAAGCGCCGAGACGACGCCGGCTGGGATCGCGATGATGAGTGCGAGCAGCAGTGCGGTGAGCCCGAGTTCGGCGGAGGCGGGAACGCGTTCGAGTGCGAGCGCGAGCGCGGGCTCGCCATGGCGCAGCGACATGCCGAAATCGCCATGCACGACCGCAGAGGCAAAGGTTGCAAACTGCACGACGAGTGGACGATCGAACCCGTGCTGGTGGCGAAAATTTGCGATCTCCGCCGTCGTCGCCTCGGGCGGCATCATCACGGCCGCGGGATCGCCCGTGAGATGCAAGATCACGAAGACGATCGTCCCCACGCCCGCAAGCACGATCACGGCGCCCAGAAGGCGCCGCAACACATAGGCGATCACGCTGCGTCGGACACGTTACGAGTCGATTTTGATGTCTTCACAGTAGATCAACTCATCCGGCCGCGCTTGCCAATGCACGCGTTTGGTCGTCGCGTAGAGATCTTCGTATTGGAATAAGAAGATCCAGGGCGCTTCCTCATGGACGATCGCGAGCGCCTTCGCATACACCGCATCGCGTTTTTTCGAATCGAGTTCGAAGCGCGCGTTTTCGATGAGTTTGTCGAGCTCCGGGTTCGAATAGGGCGAGAGCCGAGCGCCGGTCGAGAGCAGGCTCGTGAGCGTATTGTCCGCGTCGAACGAGTCGTTTCCCCAACCGAGCATGTATGCGGGTGTGAGCGCGCGTTGCCCGACTTGCGTAAAGTACGTGCCCCATTCCTGAATGCGCGCATCGGCTTTCACGCCGATTGCCGCGAGTTGGCCCGCGATCGCTTCGCCGAGTTCTTTGTCTTTATTGTAACGGCCCGGTCGGCGCGTTGATCGTAAACTCCAGACCCTTACCGCCGGGAAATCCCGCTTTCGCAAGCAGCGCTTTTGCCTTTGCGGGATCGTAGTCGTACGCCGGAATCGCGGCGTCGTACCCCACGAAGTTCGGTGGCAACGGCGTTGCGATCACGTACCCGCGTCCCCCGAGCACGCCGTTGACGAGTGCCTTTTTGTCGATGGCATAATTGAATGCCTGACGCACGAGCTTGTTATTTTGCGGCCCGGGTTTGGTCATGTTGAAGCCGATGTAGAGCACGCGGTCGCTGCGGGCGCTCGTGAGGCGCGTGTTGCGGCCGCCGACGAGTTGCAGTTGATATTGCGCGGGGACGTTCGTAATGACATCGGTCTCGCCGGTGCGCAGAGCGGCCACGCGCGACGCAGCCTCAGGAATCGGCTTGAAGATCAGTCGGTCGAACGCCGGTTTTCCACGCCAAAAGCTCGGATTTGCGGCCATCTCGAGCTGCTCGTCTTTCCGCCACGACGTGTAGACGAACGGTCCGCTACCCATCGGATGTTCGACTTGATACGCATCACCGTGCGCCTGCCAATATTTCGCGTCGACGATGAAGATCTGCCACGGGTTTCCCGGGATCACCGCGACCGGCCGCGTGGTCACGTAGCGCACGGTATACGGATCGGGTGTCTCGACGCGCGCGATCGTATTGACGCGCGGAACCTGCTCGGAGAGCTCGGCTGGATCCTTGATTTTCTCGATCGTGAACTTCACGTCGGCGCTCGTCAGCGGATCGCCGTTCCAAAACTTCACACCTTTACGAAGTTTGAATTCCCAAATCGTCGGTGCGATGCGCTGGTACGAAAGCGCGAGTTCCGGAACGAGCTTGCCGTTGGTGTCGTGGCGGAGCAGCGTATCGAACATTTGGAGATCGGCGTTGGTCGTCGGGGTGATCGTGCGCCGCAGCGGATCTAGCGTCCCGACATCGACGCCCTGCGAGACCGTGAGCGTGGTCTCTGCGGCCGCGCCGACCGGCATGGCGAGCGCGAACGCGAACCCGAACGAGACGGCAGCTGCGGTGACGGACGCTGAAAGGCGACGCGACATAGAGATCTCCCGGCGACGTGGTACGCGCAGATCTGTCGCACGTGCGGCGAACGCTCCTGCCCAGGAAAAGCCGGCGCGATTAGCTGCCCGTGCCCTGATACCGATTGAGGCCTACGCGCCAGAACAGATAGGCCGCACCAAACCAGACGACGCCGACGATCGGCGTGATGAGACCGATCTGCGGCGAAAGCGCGAGCGCGCCATCGGTTTTGTGCAACAGATACGTCGCCGGGAAATAGTTCATGAAGGCGAACGGCACGACCAGCGTGAGGAAGACGCGCACGCCGCGCGTGTAGATGCTGATGGGATAGCGCGTGAAATCTTGTTCGAGCGACATGACGACCCAGCGCAACGTATCGATCCGCACGATCCAAAACGAGAGCGTCGTGATCGCGAGTTGGATACCGAAATCGATGAGTGCGCCGCCGATCGCGACGAGCGGCACGAAGATGAGAAACGCGAGATCGACACGCACGTGTACGAATGCCGTTGCCGTAGCGAAAAACGCGATGGCGAGAAAGAGTTCGTCGGGAATATTCTGTTGCGGCATCGTGAGCGCTTGAAAGAGTGGATCGAGCGGCCGAACGAGGAAACGATCGAACTTGCCCTCGCGCACCATCATCGGAACTTCGCCGATCGCAAAGAAGAACGTACTGTGCACGCCGTGACCGAGCATCCAGAGGCCGTAGAGAAATGCCATGTCGCGGAAATCCCAGCCGTTCATCGACGGGAATTCGTGAAGCGTGACGTAGAGCGCGCCGATCGCCGTCGCGTGATAGACGATCGTGAACCCGAACCACATGAAAAAGCTCGCGCGATACTCGATCATCGTCAGGATCGTGATGCGCCAATATTGTTGGTAGACCGCAAGGCTCACGCGTGACGGATTCCGTTCGCGCGACCGTGCTCCCCGTCGCGGCACCGTACCGGCTCGACTACACGGTCGCAGCCTTGCGGCGCTTTTCGACCAATCTGGTCGATGTTGTGGCGCCGGGCGGCACGTATCTGCGCGCGCATCGCGACGACATGGGAGCACCGCACGTCGTTGCCGTGCGCCAGACGACGGGGACAACACTCGACGTGCGCGTCGTCAGCGGCGACATGCCCCTCGGCGTCGCATGCGCGCTCGCCCGACGAACGCTAGGCACCGAGCGCTTTGCCGCGCATTTCGATACGGCCGCGGCGCGAATACCATGGCTTGCCGGTATCGCCGGCCGCATGCGTGGCGTGCGTTCGCCGCGCTACGCAACGCTCTGGGAAGCATGCGTCAATGCGGTCGTCTTCCAGCAGGTCAGCATCCATGCGGCGGGCGCGATCCTCGGTCGCGTCGTGCGTGCGATCGGCACGCCGATCGACGTGGGTGGGATCGTGGTGCACGCGTTTTTCACGCCAGCGATGTTTAATGAGACGGATGACGAGACGCTTCGCACGGCGGGTCTGAGCATCGCGAAGGTCGCGACGCTGCGGCGCGTTGCCGCCGCACTCGACGATGGGACACTCGTCGAATCGCAACTCGAAGCGCGGTCGAGCGCCGAGGTTGCGAGCCATCTCTGCACGATCAAAGGCATCGGTCCGTGGACGGCGGCCGTCATCGCTTTACGCGGCCTCGGCCGTCTCGATGTCTTCCCCGAAAACGATAGCGGCGTCGCGCGGAGCCTGCTCGCGCTCACGGGCGAACGGATCGATGCTCGGGCGACGCTCGCGATGCTCGCGCCCGAACAAGGCATGCTCTATTTCCATCTCTTGCTGGCCCGACTCGAAGCGCGTGGCGAACTCGCATGAACGGCAGGCCGATGACGACCGCGGAGTGGACCCATGGCCGTAACTCTCGCAACCGACCGAGGTAGCCGTCCGCACATGCGTGTCCAACGCGTCCTCGCTCCGATCCTCAGCGTGATCCTCGTCGTCGGCGTCGCCCTTGCGGCGTACGTCTCGTTCGGTCGTCAGCGCGCGCAAGATGCCCTCGGTGCCGTCGCAACGGTATCGGGATTGATCGGCTCTGAGAAAAAAGAGTATCTCGAAGATCCGCGCGTGATCGCGATCTTGCGCAAAAATGGGATCGCGCTGCAGCTCGAGACCTCGGGGTCGCGCAACATGACGACGCGTACCGATCTCAAAAATTACGATTTCGTTTTTCCGGCTGGCGTGCCCGCAGCAAAGAAACTGATCTCGCTCACGCACGCGACCACGACGTATTCGCCGTTCTATACGCCGATGGCGGTGGCGTCGTGGAAACCGATCGCCGATATCCTCATCGCGAGCAATCTCGTGAAGAAGGTCGGGTCCGACTATTACATCATCGACATGAAGCGTCTGGTTTCGCTCATGAACGCACGCGAGCGCTGGAATCAGCTCCCGCATCACGACGCCTACGACGTCGGAAAATCGGTGCTGATTTCATCGACCGACGTCACGTCTTCGAATTCGGCTGCCATGTATCTCGCGCTTGCGACCTATCTGCTCAACGGCAATGCCGTCGTGCAAGATGACGCGCAGGCGCGCGCCGTAACGCCCGCCGTCGCGCAACTCTTCTTGCGCCAGGGCTATCAAGAATCGAGTTCGGCCGGGCCCTTCGAAGACTACACCACGATCGGCATGGGAAAGTCGCCGCTGGTGATGGTGTACGAAGCGCAATTTCTGGAATATGCGATCGCACACAAGGACGCCCGCGATCCCAACATGGTCCTACTCTATCCGAAGCCGACCGTCTTTACCAAGCACGTTTTCATACCGCTCGACGCCAAGGGTGAGAAGCTCGGAGCGCTCTTGGAGAACGATCCCGAATTGCTCAAGCTCGCAAACGAACACGGTTTGCGCACGGCCGATCCCGCATACGCGCGCGAGTTCTGGCGCAAGGCCGGCGTGCACGTTCCCGATCGCATCATCGACGTGATCGACCCGCCGAGTTACGACGTGATCGAAACGCTCATCCGCGGCATCGGTGCCGCAGCCGCAACGTCACCATAGGAGCCGATATTCGTGAACGAATCATCCGAGGGAGCGCTCGTGCTTCAACCGCCCGCACCCGTTGCGGTCGTGGCACCCGCAAAAGCCGAAAATGCGGTGCCGCTCGCGCCTGAGGAGACCTCCAAACTCGACGGCCAAATCGCGGATTTCGTGGCGGCCGTAACGTCGCTCGATATTCACGGCACCGACTTCAAGTCGCGCGTCGATGCGATCGGGACGATGGGCAATGCCGAGATCGCGCAGGCCGCCGCCGTTTCCAATCGGATGCTCGAGCGACCGGTCAACTCACTGAAGAACGGCATGCTCGATGAGAAGTCTTCGGTTTCCAGAGGTCTCGTCGATTTGCGCGAGACGATCGAAAAACTCGATCCGTCGCGTCAAGGCGATCTCTTCTCGCCGCGCAAGTTGCTCGGCTTCATTCCGATGGGCAGCAAGCTCGTCGCCTATTTCGATGGCTACAAAAGCGCGCAATCGCATCTCAACGCCATCATCGAATCGCTCTATCGATCCAAAGACGAATTGCAAAAAGACAACGCCGCGATCGAGACGGAGAAGACGCAACTCTGGGCCTTAATGAAGCGGCTCGAACAGTACGTCTATCTCGGCAAGAAGCTCGACGCGTTGCTTTCCTCGAAACTCGACGCGCTCGATGCGACCGATCCCGATCGCGCGAAAGTGCTGCGCGAAGACGTCCTCTTTTACACGCGTCAGAAAGTGACCGATCTGCTCACGCAAATGGCGGTCAACGTTCAAGGCTATCTCGCGCTCGATCTCATCCGCAAAAATAATATCGAGCTCATTAAAGGCGTCGAGCGCGCGACCACCACGACCGTCTCGGCGCTGCGTACGGCCGTGATCGCAGCGCAAGCACTCGCGAATCAAAAGCTCGTCCTCGATCAAATCACGGCGCTCAATACGACGACGGGGAATATCATCGAGGCGACGGCGCAGATGCTGCGGCAACAGACGGGTAAAGTCTACGAGCAAGCCGCGGGCGCGACGGTCGACGTCAAGCAACTTCAGCGTGCGTTTGAAAATATCTACGCGACGATGGATGCCGTGGCAGATTACAAGGTGAAGGCGCTCGGGAACATGCAGCAGACGGTCGATGCGCTCACGACCGAGGTCGGGAAGGCGCAGGGTTACCTCGATAAATCGCGCGCTTCGCAGGCGCGCGAGGGCGTCGCCGCAATCGATGGCTCGACACTCGACGGCGTCGTCAAGCTTCCGGGGTCGTAGGCGCGTGAACGAGCGCTTCGGGCGTTTCTTCGCGAACGTCGGATACGTCGGCACGGCGTTCACGTTGGTCATCGCCACACTCGTCGGATGTGGTGGCGGGTCCGATACGCGCACGGCGACGAGCAGCGCTTCGAGTGCGGTCGATCGCGCAGCCACGCTGCATGTGATCGCCGGCTCCGAACTCAAAGATCTCGAGCCATATTTTCAGCAGATTGCGGATGCGACGGGCATCACGATCGTGCCGACGTATTCGGGCACGCTCGCAGGTGTCGATCGGATCAATGCGGGCGAATCGTTCGATGCGGCGTGGTTCGCCAATGCAAAATATCTCTTACTCTCCGATGCGAAAAAGCGCGTCCGCGCGCAAGAACGGATCATGCTCTCACCCGTGGTCATCGGCGTGCGTGCGAGCGTCGCGAAGCAGTTTGGCTGGACGTCCGGCGGTACCACCTGGAAGGCGATCGCGGCGCGTGCCGGTGCCGGTCAATTCCATTTTGCGATGACCAATCCGACCGCATCGAATAGCGGGTTCTCGGCCGTTATTGCCGTGGCATCCGCGCTCGTCGGTGCGCAAGACGCGCTCAAAGCATCCGACGTCGATACGAAAAAGCTGCGCGCGTTTTTTGCGGGACAAACGGTCACGGCCGGAAGTTCGGGCTGGCTCGTCGATGCCTACGTTCGCGATCAAGCGAAGCTCGACGGTATCGTGAACTACGAGTCGAGTCTTCTCGCACTTGCAGCGAGCGGAAAACTACGCGAGCCCCTAACGTTGATCTATCCCAAAGAAGGCGTGCTGACCGCGGACTATCCCCTCCTCTTACTCGACGACGCGAAACGGGCCGCATACGATAAGGTGACCGCGTATCTGCGGACGCCGGACTTTCAAAAGCTCGTCATGACGCAGACGTTCCGGCGCCCGGTGATCTCGAGCCTTCCGCTGGCAAGTGTGTTTCCACACGCCTTGGTAAACGAAGTGTCGTTTCCAAATTCACTCGGCGCCGTCGACGGTATTCTCGGGCGGTTCCTCGCTGACGATCGCGTGCCGGCGCATACCTTTTACGTGCTCGACACCAGCGGTTCGATGCAAGGCGAACGTCTCGACGGCGTCGTTCGGGCCATCGATACGCTCGCGGGTAAGGACCCCTCGGTGACCGGACGGTACGCGCGCTTTCAAAATCGCGAACGCATATCGTTCATCGCCTTTAGCGATGTCCCGCGCGCACCCGTCGATCTCGAGATGCACGCTACGGGCGATGCGGCAACGCTCGGCCGCGTCGTTGCCTACGCAAACGATCTGCACGCCGGCGGCTCGACGGCAATTTACTGTGCGCTCGAAACGGCACTCGACGACGCTGCGCGGGCGCGCGCGACCGAAGGGCCACGGTATTATTCGATCGTCTTGATGACCGATGGTGAGAATAATCGCTGTGACGATGCAGCGACGTTTTCCGACAAGTACGATCGCCTACCGATCGACCGGAAGATCCGTATCTTTCCGATTCTCTTTGGCGAGGGAAGTTCGAGCGAACTCGAGGAGATCGCGCGCATGAGCGGTGGCCGCCTCTTCAACGGCAAGACGCAATCGCTCAGCGACGTATTCAAGGAGATTCGCGGCTATCAGTAGCGCGTAAACGACGATGGGCGCACTCCTTTACCTCTATAGCAATAAAAATATCTTCGGCTCCGCACTCGCGCTCGCGGCACTCGGGGCTTATTT
>JANYGA010000108.1 GCA_025359485.1 Rhodospirillales bacterium
GACCGCCGGCGCCGCCCGCCTTGTACGTTTCGATCTTGAGATCTTCGGACTTGATTTCGATCGAGATCTTTTCATCGACGGCGATCTCCGGCACGATATCGACCGACGCGAACGACGTCTGCCGGCGGTGTTGTTGATCGAACGGCGAGATGCGCACGAGCCGGTGCACGCCGCGTTCGCTCTCGAGCATGCCGTACGCATTTTTGCCGCGCACGAAAAATGCGACGGATTTGAGGCCCGCTTCTTCCGCCGGCGACTCCTCGAAAACGCTCGCCGAAAACCCCTTGCGCTCGGCCCAACGCAAATACATCCGCGAGAGCATCTGCGCCCAGTCGGCGGCATCGATGCCGCCCGCGCCCGCGTGGATCGAGACGATCGCGCCGTGGTCGTCGTACTCGCGATCGAAATTTGCGGCCATTTCGAGGCCGTCGATTCGCGCTTGCGCCGAGGCGATGAGCGCGTCGATCTCCGCATCGGCGCCCGCTTCATCGCCGAGGATCTCGACCGTTTCACGCGCGTCGGAAAGCTCGCGCGCGACCGTATCGATTTCTTCGCGTTCGCCTCGGAGTTCGGCGAGTTGTTTCATCACTTTTTGCGCGGCTTCGGGATCGTTCCAGAACGCCTCGTCACGCGTACGATTATCGAGTTCGGCTACCGCGCGCCCCTTGCGGTCGTAGTCAAAGACGCACCTGAAGCGAGCTCAGGCGCTCGTCGAGACGTGCGATTTCGGTACGATGGGAGTCGCTCATAGGTGCGATACTTTCGACGCGGGGTGTGTCGAAAGCCCTTCGACTCGGAGTGACAGAGCGATTGCGTCCGGCCGACTCGGCCGCAGAATACCCACGCGACGATTCTCAGTCGAAATCGGCGTTTTCCGCAAAGCCCATGAGTGCGATCGCCGCGGCGCCGATACGTTGCATTCCGACATCGTCTTCGCGCAGACCGTAATCGAGTTCGAGCAGCGCATGATAGGCCGCGGAAGCGCGCCGTTTCCCACGTGTCGCTCGCGATCGACCCGTACGCCGTTCGGAACGCGCCGTGAGCCTCGGTCGGCAACATCAGATGCGCGATGGAAAGATCGATCGCCGGGTCGCCGAGGTGCACGTCGCCCCAATCGATGATGCCCGCCACGCGTGACCCGTCGAGGACGACGTGCCGCGCGTGAAGATCGCCGTGCACGCAACGCCGCGCTTCATCCGCGATTCGACGCGGCGGATGTGCGACCAGCCAATCGATCGCGCGTGCGACAGCCGCTGCAGAAACGCCCGTGCGCGCCTCGCTTTCGGGCAACCGCAGGAGAGGTTCGCGCTCGCGCACGAGCTCCATACGCCGCTCGTAGTCGAGGCGACGAATCTCGTCGTTCGATAAGCCACGTGCGGCAAGCGGCGTCGGATCGAGCGCGTGTAACGCGCGCAAAAACGCACCGTGCGGTTCCGCCAGCGCGACGCGCGTATCGCCACCGAGATCGCGCGAGCACGCCGTCTCGCCTTCGATGAGATCGTATCTGCTGGTATCTCGGTCGACGTCTTCGAGCTTGAGTTCAAAACCGTCGAGACGCGAGAACGTCACGGC
Source organism: Rhodospirillales bacterium (assembly GCA_025359485.1). Taxonomy (GTDB): domain Bacteria; phylum Vulcanimicrobiota; class Vulcanimicrobiia; order Vulcanimicrobiales; family Vulcanimicrobiaceae; genus JANYGA01. Next base: position 1,573 of record JANYGA010000108.1, read on the forward strand.
TGCGACCGAGCCCGAACCCGTAATCTTTCGTTCGTTCGAAAATACGCATCGCTCGGCGACGAGAATCGGTGACCAGATCGTGCGTTACGTCAGGAATCGATTGATACGAATCCATGTTCGTCGTGAGATCGTCCGAGGCGGTCGAAGGTGAGAGAATTTCGACCACGAGCCACGGGTGAGCGATGACATTTTCGCCTGCCGCGTCGATCGATTCACGGTCAGACGCATCGCACGTTGCCATAAAATCGGGAATCAAGCGATCTCTGCTCGGCGTAACGACGTTCGCATCGCCTGCAAAAAAATCACTACCATCGCTGCGGAGCCTCGGAGCGCGAGCTCGAACCCGTTTCGGTACTCGTGTCGATTCTCCGAACGCGCTTCGAAGTCGAGATATTCCTCGAGGCGCAAGCGCCGATCGATCGCCCGTTCCATAACGGTAGTATACCTCGTTGCTCGGCTAGAAAGGCAACACGCCCCGCGGCCCCGTCGCGAAGACGACCACCGCGGAGGCGATCCCCACGAGCCCGACCGCCACGAGCACGAGGCCACGACGATCGACACTCGTCCCGCGACGTTCGATCGCGCCGCGCGCGGCGAGCATCGCGCCGACCGCAAACGCCGCAACGCCGAGATAGAACACGATCGCCGCGATCGTCTCGCCGTTTTTCACGCGTCTATGCGGTCACGCCGTGACAGCGTTTGAACTTCTTCCCCGAACCGCACGGGCACACGTCGTTGCGACCCGTCTTCGGTTCGGCTTTCGCGGGTCTGCGCGGTTCGTCGTCGCCGATGTTGGTGTGCAATTCGCGTTTCGCCGCGCTCGCAGCACCGGGCGCGGGGCCGAGCAAACTCTGTGCGTATGCCGGGTCGAGCCGCGCGTTTTGCGCGACCACGGGCTCGGGCGGCGGCGGTGCGAGCGACCCGTCAGGTAGCGGCTCGAACGCCGCCATCCCATCGTGCGACCCGTTGCCATTGCCATTCGCACCGAGCGCGACCAGCGGAACGCCGTCGGGGCCAATCTCGCCTTGCGGGGCATTGGGATCCGTCGCCTCGACCACGACGCGGAAGACCGCTTTAATCGCTTCATCGGCGATGTTGTTTTTGAGATCTTCGAAGATCTCGTACGCTTCTTTTTCGTACTCGACGCGCGGATCTTTTTGACCGTAGCCACGCAAGCCGATGCCCGTCTTGAGCGCGTCCATCACGTAGAGATGGTCGACCCATAAACGATCGATGATCGGCAGCATGATGTACTGCGATTCGATTACGCGCATGATCTCGGGCGTTAACTCGGCTTCTTTCGCATCGTAGGCCGCGAGCGCGACCTCCGTGAGCTTCGCTTTCATTCCGTCGCGATCGCACTTCTCGAGATCGCCGACCGTGATCGATTCGCCGACCGGGAAAACGAGTTCGAGTTCCGTGATGATCTCGCCGATATCCCATTCCGACGGATGCACGTTATCGGGCGCGTTGCTATCGACGGCTTGCGCGACCTTATCTTCGAGCGTTTGAATCATGAACGGGCGCAACGATTCGCCGCGCAAGACCTTGCGGCGCTCGTCGTAAATGACTTCGCGCTGCTTGTTCATCACGTCGTCGTATTCGAGAACCGACTTGCGGATCTCGTAATTGTGATTTTCGACCTTCGACTGCGCGCGCTCGAACGATTTCGTAATGAGCTTCGCTTCGATCGGCGTTTCGTCGGTGAAGCCGACCATATTCATGATGTTGTTGATGCGCTCGGCGCCGAAGAGTCGCATCACTTCGTCTTCGAGCGAGACGTAAAAGCGCGTCGAGCCCGGGTCGCCTTGACGACCCGCACGGCCGCGCAACTGATTGTCGATGCGCCGCGATTCGTGACGCTCGGTGCCGATGATGTGCAAGCCGCCCATCTCGGCAACGGCCTCGCCGAGTTTGATATCGACGCCGCGCCCCGCCATGTTCGTCGCGATCACGACGTTGCCGGGCTGGCCCGCATCTTTGATGATCTCGGCTTCGCGTTCGTGATATTTTGCGTTGAGCACTTCGCACGAAACGCCGCGGCGACGCAAGAGCGACGCGAGCCGTTCGCTCTTATCGATCGAGCGCGTACCGACGAGCACCGGACGACCCTTCTGGTTCTCGGCGATGATCTCGTCGACGACGGCTTCGAACTTCGCGTTCTCGCTCTTGTAGACGATGTCGCCGCGATCTTCGCGCGCGATCGAGCGATTGGTCGGGATCACGACGACGTCGAGGCCGTAGATGTCGCGGAACTCGCGCTCCTCCGTCTTCGCGGTACCCGTCATGCCGGCGAGCTTGTTATAGAGACGGAAATAATTTTGGAACGTGATCGTGGCGAGCGTCTGATCTTCACTGCGAACGTCGAGCTTTTCTTTCGCCTCGATCGCCTGGTGGATACCGTCGCTGTAGCGCCGACCGTACATGAGACGGCCCGTGAATTCATCGACGATGACGACTTCGCCGTCTTTGACGATGTACTGTTGCTCGTTGTGGAAGATATGCCACGCCTTGAGCGCGGCGTTGAGTTGATGCGTGAGTTCGAGATTGCGTTGGTCGTAGAGATTCTGGACGCCGAGCATCTTCTCGACTTTCGCAACGCCCGCTTCCGTTACGGGAACCGCGTGAGCTTTTTCATCGACCGTGAAATCGACGTCTTTGACGAGTCGCGGAATGATCTGCGCGAACTTCGCGTAGAGATCGGTCGCGTCTTGACCTTGGCCTGAGATGATGAGCGGCGTGCGCGCTTCGTCGATGAGGATCGAGTCGACTTCGTCGACGATCGCGAAGAAGCGTTCGCGCTGTACCATATCTTCGAGACGCCACGCCATGTTGTCGCGCAGATAATCGAAGCCGACTTCGTTATTCGTCACGTACGTGATGTCGCTGTTGTACGCATCGCGTCGATCCGGCGGCGCCATGTCGTGTTGGATGATACCGACGCTGAGTCCGAGGAAGCTGTAGAGCGGCATCATCCACTCGGCGTCGCGACGTACGAGATAGTCGTTGACCGAGATGAGATGTACGCCGCGTCCCAAGAGTGCGTTTGCGTAAACCGCGAGCGTGCCGACGAGGGTCTTGCCCTCGCCCGTCTTCATCTCGGCGACCTTGCCCTCGTGGAGAACTTGGCCGCCCATGATCTGGACGTCGAAGTGACGCATGTTGAGGATACGCTTACCTGCCTCACGGCAAACCGCGAAGACTTCCGGCAACATCTCATCGAGCAGCGAGCGGCGCGTGTCGGGATCGTTATCGGGCCCGAGACGCTCGCGGAACTCATGCGTTTTCGCAGCCAGCGCCTCGTCAGAGAGCGCGGAAATCTCCATTTCCAGCGCGTTCGTTGCGGCGACGGTGCGTTTGAGCTTGTTAATTTCGCGCTCGTTGCCGTCGAAGAGCGTCTTGAGAAAGGCCATAGATGACTAAACCGTTCGCGCTCGACCAGAGTTCCGCATGCTGGGTTTAGGCGGGAAGGACCACCGTAAAGGTGCTTCCTTCGTTCTCTTCCGAGGCGACGTCGAGGCGGCCCCCATGCACGTCGACGATTTTTTTCGCGATGTACAGCCCGACACCCGAGCCCGAGAAGCCGCGCGAGCGGGCGTTGGTCGCCCGACCGAAGCGCGAGAAGACTTTTTCGAGTTCGGCCGGCGGAATGCCGATGCCGCGATCGACGACCGCAACCGTCACCTCGCCCGTCCCTTGCGCCACGCGAATCTCCACGCGGCCGCCCGAATACTTTAGTGCGTTACCGATCACGTTATCGAAGACGTGCCGCAAGCGCGAGCGATCGAACGAGACGAGGACCGGCTCATGCGGCGCGACGACCACGACGCGATCGCCCTCGCGATCGAGCGGCAGCGCGACGGCGCGAACGAATTCCGTAAGATCCTCCACGACGCGCTTGAGCGAGAAACCCGCGCTCTGCGTCGCGGCGAGTGCGAGTGCGTCGTCGCTGAGTTTGGCGAGTCGTCGCGTTTGATCGATGATCGTCTGCGCGCTGCGCCGCACGCCCGGATCTTCGATATCGAAGAGCAACTCTGAGAAGCCGGAGATGACGGTGAGCGGCCCTTTGAAATCGTGTGCGAACATCGCCATGAGATCGTCTTTAAACGCATTGCTTTCCGCAAGCGCGCGCGCGGCCGTCGTCGATTGCTCGTAGAGATCGACGTTGCGAATGGCGAGCGCCGCGAGCGTGACGAGCGTTTCGATGAGCCGCAGTTCGCCTTTTTCGAATGGAATCGTCCGCGCGAAAACGATGAGCCCTTGCCGACCCGTGTCCGCCGAATCGCCCGGCATCGCGATGCGCGATGCGACCATCGCATCGGTGCCGTAGGTTTCCTTGAGTTGCGCGCGCGCCGACGCGGTGTAGGGCGGTAGGTGCTCCGGCGGCGACGCGCCATCGGTCGTCGACGCGTGCGAGAGCAGAACGAGCGACGCATCGCGATGCGCGTAGACGCACATGTGCTCGGCGAGTACGAGCCGCAAACCCAAGCGACAGAGCGAGTTCGCGAGCGGTGCGATCTCCGTGAAACCCAGAATCGTCCGCGCGGCCTCGGTGAGCGCGGCACCTTCGGCGGCATACCGCCGGAGCTGTTCGAACGACCGAGCGTTGGCGAGCGCGAGTGAGACGTGCGCGGCCACGGCGCGGAGATACTTCGGATCTTCGTCGTTGGGCGGCTCGACGCGATCGAGCACGAGCAACGCTCGCACCTGACCTTCGTTATCGAGACTCACGATGTCGGTCTCTTCGAAACGTACGAGTCCGCGAACGCGAAGCGCCTCCATATCGAGTTCGCTCGGCGCGATCGTCGGGCGATCTTGCTCTCGCGGCGTCACCGCACGAAACGTTCCGCCACGTAATTCGTATGCCGTGCACGAGCGACGCAGGTCGCGGCCGAGACTCCGGGCCGCAACCGCGAGCACGTCGTATCCGCCGCGCGCGTCGCGTAGCGCGAGCATCGTTCGTTCGAGATTCTCGAGACGACGAATGCGCTCGAGTGTGGCGCGCCGATCGTCGATCATCGCGGATGAAAAAAGCGAGCCGAAGCCCGCCTTTCCAATGCTAGGATCGCGAACTCCGTTACGTCGCGGCCGGAGCCGGAGCGCTCACGGGCGTGGTCGTCATATCGGCCGCGTGATTCTTCGTTGCCGAATTGAGAAAGAAAAAGATTAACAGCACGACGACGGCGACGACGCCCGCGCCGATCGCCGCTTTGAGCGCCGTCGATGATGCGAGCCCCTGCCCACCCGTATTGACGATTTGCCGACCCACGCGTACCTCCAAGATTGCTTGCATTGCGACGAGCACGTTGGCGCTCCATCATGCCTGCCCTCCCGCCCGCTTTACACGCGGAGTTTTGCGGGATGCACGATCTGCGCCGCGGGGACGCGCGCCAGCATTTGGCCGACCGTCACGAACGTAAAACCGGCGCTACGAAAACGCGCGACGATCGCGGGCAGCGCTTCGACCGTGTTAAGTCGCCCGCTATGGAGCAACACGATATCGGGTGCCGTCGCATTCTCACCCATGTGCTTATCGAGCGTACCCGCCGTCACGCTGCGCCAATCGCCCGGATCGTCGTTCCAAAGGACGACGTGGTAACCGTCGGCTTGCGCGGCCGTGACCGTCGCTTCGGTAAAGCGACCGTGCGGCGGACGCATCATCGTGCGAATCGCGGGATCGCGTACGTAGCGTTCGAGCGTCGTCGCACCGAGATCGAGTTCGCTCTTTACGCCACTCGGCGAGAGCGCATCGAAACGCGCGGGATGCGTTTGCGTGTGATTTGCGATTTCGTGGCCATCCGCGACGATGCGCTTGGCGAGACCGGGGTACATCTCGGTATCGTGACCGATCAAAAAAAACGTTGCGGGAACGTGTAATTCGGCGAGCACGTCGAGCAAGAGGCCCGTCTCGACGGGATAGGGTCCATCGTCGAACGTGAGCGCGACGAGATGCGGGTTCCCGGTGCGGTCCGTCGGCGGCCGATCGTGCAACAATCGGTCGACGCGCGCGCCGATTGCGGGTGAGAGCATACGATGCGCATCGGTGTCGCGCACGACGATTGCGGGGATGACGGGTTTCATCGACGCGTGATAGATGCCGTATCCACCGACGACAACGGCGGCCGCGACGACCGCGGAAAGCAACGTCCGACGCGGCGTCATTTCGAAGCTTCGACCGTCGTCGCGTCGGCGAGATCGCGACCGACGATAACGGTAACGTCGCTTCCCGCAACGGCCGGCGTCGCCGTGGCAGCATCGGAGGCGAGCGTCGTGTTCTTGAGCGCGAGCGCCGTGCGGACCCGTTCGCCCAGGAGCGGCGTCGCGTTATCGCGCACGCGAATCTCCGTCGCGTCGTACGCGAACGATGGCGCGTTGCCGATGCTATCGACGACGAAGCCCGCTTTGCGAAGCGTCTCGGCGACTTTGAGACCTTCACCCTTGCGGCCCGAACCGTTGCGCACGGCGACGTGGACGGTCGCGGGTGCGATTGCGGCGACCGCGCGCGCGTCGATCGGAGCACGCGGAACCGGCTGATCCGCGAAGATGCGCTTCACGAGTTTCGCCTTGCCGATCTCGTCTGCAACGAGGACGTTCCCGCAACATGCGAGATCTTTATCCGCCGAAAACGGCACCTGTTGCGTGTCGATTTTTTTGAGATCGATCTTCGCGAACGCCCATGCGAGGCTCAGGATTTCGCGCTGCGAGAGATCGGTATAGACGTTGCGGCGTACGACGTCGATCAGTGCGTTCATGTGGAGCAGATCGTTAAACTTATCGTTGCGCAGTTTCGCGATCGTAATTTTGATGACTTGATCTTGACGCTTGATCCGGCATGGATCGCTGCACGCATCGTGGCGGAAGCGTGCGTACGACACGGCCTGTTCGCCCGTCATGTGGTATTTTTTCCCACCCTTGAAGTGGATGTGGAGATGGCCCCACGTGTCGTCGTAGTTCATCGTTTCGTCGGGAACGACGTCGATGCCGCCGATCGCGTCGACGAGTTCTTTCGTCGCATTGATGCGGAGCGTGAGATAGCGATCGAACTTCGGCACCCCGAGAAATTGCGCGACGACTTTCTCTTCGTTGTGCGCGGCCGCAGCGTAATTATAATCGAAGCCGCCGTAGGCAGCGTTGATTTTATTTTCGCGGCCGCTCGGCATCACGGCATCCATATCGCGCGGCACCGAAAGCATCGCGACGGATCCCGACGGATTCTTCTGCGTCGGTAAGTTCAGCGAGACGGCTTTGATCGTGTCGGCGCGCGCGTTCGCCGACGTCTCCTGATCTTTGCTATCGTAGCTGTAATCGATACCCATCAAGAGTAGCGCGATGCGATCTTTGCCGAAATGCGCTTGCGGCGACTCGATGAACGGCATGCCGTAGCCCGCCATCACGTCGGTCGCGCTGCGTTTCTGCACGATCGCCTGCGCCGCGACCACGCCCGCGAACATGCCGACGAGAAGGCCGAAGGCGATCAGAATTCGGCCGATGACTTTCGTACCCGATCTCCGCGGCTTCGGGTCGGGCGTTGCCATGTGTCGAGCCACGCAGTCCTATACTCCGACGAGTTGTGGAACGAGTTCGCCGTAAAAATCGAACGCCGTCGCGCCGCGTAGCGTGACGTCGACGAAATCGCCCGGGGCGACGTCGCCGACGAAGTACACGCCGCCGTCGACACCGGGCGCTTCGCCCATGGACCGACCGACCCACGCGTGCGTCACGCCGAGTGCGCCACGCAGCGGATCGCTTTTCTTGAGCGCACGGCGTTCTTCGACGAGCACGCGTTCGGTCCGACCCACGCGCTTCGCGCGCGCGCGCTCCGAGGCCAAACGTTGCGCGTCGCGCAAACGCAGCAGTCGCGCGCGCTGAATTTTCGGCGGTACCTGCGCACCGAGTTCGGCTGCGGGCGTGCCCTCTTCTTGACTGTACGTGAAGAAGCCGACGCGATCGAGTTCCGCGCGGCCGATCCATTCCTCGAGATACGCAACGTGCTCGTCGGTCTCACCCGGAAAGCCGACGATGAACGTCGAGCGCATCGTGACGCCCGGGACGCGTGCGCGGAATTCGTCGATGATTTCGAGGTATCGCTCGCCATTGGATGGCCGCAGCATCGCGCGCAACATCTCGGGATGCGCGTGTTGGAGCGGCATATCCATATACTTCGCGACTTTTGGAAGTTCGGTCATCGCCGCGATCAATTCATCATCGACGGTCGCGGGATAGAGATAGAGCAACCGAATCCACTCGAGACTCTCGATCTCGTGCAGTTCGCGCAAGAGTTGCGCGAGGCCGCCGCGCTTCTCGCCACGATCGCGACCGTACATCGACGTATCTTGCGCGATGAGAATCAACTCTTTGGTACCCGCGCTCGCGAGCGCGCGCGCTTCCATGAGGATCGACTCGCGGCTGCGCGACCGGAATTTTCCGCGGAGTTGCGGGATGATGCAGAACGTGCACGGATGATCGCAGCCTTCGGCGACCTTGAGATACGCCGTGGCGCGCGGCGTCGTAACGAGCCGCGGCAGAAAATCGTGTTCGGGTTCGGCCTGCAATTCGAGGCGGACGGGCGCACGACCGGCGCGCGCCTCATCGAGCACCTCGACGATCGATGCATACGCCCCGGTCCCGACGACGCCGTCGATCTCGGGGATCAGCGAACGGAGTTCCTCGCCGAATCGCTGCGAGAGACATCCGGCAACGATGAGTTGTTGGCCCGGCTTCTTCTCGTGTGCGTGCTGCAGGATCGTATCGGTCGATTCGGCCTTCGCGGCATCGATGAAGGCGCACGTGTTGATCACGACGGCATCCGCTTCAGCCGCCTCAGGGACGAGTTCCCAGCCGGCCTGGCCGAGCTTCCCGATCATCACCTCGGAATCGACGAGGTTCTTCGCACATCCGAGCGAGACGAAAGCGACGCGATTTTGTAGTACTGACACGACCCGCCTCTATTCGCTAAATCCTCAAAGCAAGCCCCTCGGGTTCCGCATGCGCAACCCACCGCGTGCTTCCTGGCAATGTTTTGCGGTTTAGCGGTAGTTCGTAAACTGCAGCGGGATATCGACGTCGAGACCTTTTACGAGGGCTTGCGCCTTCTGGAGATCGTCTTTGCTCTTACTCGACACGCGGACTTGCTCGTCTTGGACTTGCGCGTTGACCTTGAGTTTGGCCGCCTTGATGGCCTCGGTCACGATTTTGGCCTTGTCTTTGGCGATACCGCTGCGCAGCGCGATCACTTGGCGGACCGCATTTCCGGCGGCCGGTTCGACCTTGCCCATATCGAACGTCTTGAGCGAAATTCCGCGTTTGTTCGCGCGGCTTTGCAGCACGTCGATGATGTTACGGAGTTTGAGTTCGTCGTCGGTCGTGATCGTGATGTCTTTATCGGTATTGTCGATCGTCGTCTTCGAATTTTTGAAATCGAAGCGGCCCTCGATCTCTTTGCGCGTCTGGTTTAGCGCGTTGTCGAGTTCTTGCGCGTCGATCTTCGAGACGACGTCGAATGAAAAATCAGCCATCTATTCCTTGGCGAGCATCACGTTGCGCTCGACGACATCACCGATGTTGCCCATCTTGCCGAGCGATTTGCCGTTGACCGTGAGGTCGACGCCGCCCGCATTTCCCGCGCGAACGACCGCGCTCTTTCCGTGGAAATCTTTCGTCGTACCGGCCTTAACGATACCTTCGAGCACGCCCGCACCATCGATCTTCACCGACATCCACGAATCCGCCGTCACGCGGACCTCGAGGGTTTGGGTGGGTGCCGCGGTCGCCTTCGGCGTTGGAGCCGCAGTCGAAGCGCCGCCACTCGGCGCGGCCGATGGGGTCGCCGAAGCGATGGCGAGGGAACTCGCCGAGCCGCCGTCTTTTTGTTGATATTCAAAGTATTTGTAGCCGACGAATGCGACGAGCAGAATCGCCGCGAGTGCCGCGACACCGAGCCACGGCGTCGGCCGACGACGCGTCGGGATCGGCGAGACCGAAACGGGTTCGTGCGGTTTGGTGCCACTCGCTTGCGCCGCAACGTTGAACTGCGCGACGGCCAATTCGGAATCGAGCCCGAGAAAACGCGCATACGTACGAATGAAGCCTCGAACGTAGACCGGAGCCGCGAAGGACGGGTCGTCCTTTTCGATCGCTTCGAGATAGATCGAGCGAATGTGGATCTGATCGGAAACATCCGACAGCGAGAGATGGCGCGCTTCCCGAGCAGCGCGAAACTCATCCCCGAGTCCTGGCATGGTTGTTGCTGTTTGCGCCGTCGATAGGTTATCCTCTCGTAGAATGCCAACGTCAAATGACGCGAAGCGCGGGACGCGCGTCGTGGCCGCGATGAGCGGCGGAGTCGATTCGGCCGTTGCGGCCGCCCTCTTACACGAAGCCGGCTACGATGTCGTCGGCGTCACGATGAAGATGTACGCTCCGACGAAGCCCGCCGCGGCGAAATCGTGTTGTGGCGCTGAAGATTTCGACGACGCACGCCGCAGCGCCGCGACGATCGGTATCCCGCATTACGTCTTGGATTTCGAAGAAGCATTTCGCACGACCGTCGTCGCGCGCTTCATCGACGATTATCACAACGGCCGCACTCCCAACCCGTGCGTGAGCTGCAATAATTTCGTCAAGCTCGGGACGCTTCGCCGGTTCGCCGATCGTATCGGAGCGACGCATGTCGCGACGGGTCATTACGCGCGGCTCGTTCACGACGATGATGGCCCACATCTCTTCGCGGGCGACGATCCGGGCAAAGACCAGTCGTACGCGCTCGCGCAGCTCGAATCGGCGCAGCTTTCGACGCTGCTACTGCCACTGGGCGATCTTACCAAAGAGCAAACGCGAGCCGAGGCGGTTCGCTTCGGGCTCTCGATCGCGCAGAAGCCGGACTCGCAAGATATTTGCTTCGCCGAAGGCGGCGACTACCGAGACGTGCTCGCGCGAAGCGCACCGTCGACCGATGCGCGTGCGACGGTACCCGCGGGTGCGATCGTGACGACGCAAGGCGAGCGGATCGGCTCGCACGATGGCATCTCCGCCTTTACCGTCGGTCAGCGCCGTGGCTTACCCGCGACGCATTTCAACGATGGCCCCCGGTACGTGACGCGGATCGATCCGCGTACGAATACGATCGTGATCGGCCGTGAAGACGAGCTCGACGCCTTTGGTTTACTGGCAAACGAAGTGAATCTCATCCGTCCCGAACGCTTCGCGCACGGCCAGATCCGCGTTCGCGCGATGACGCGGTATCGCGCGCCGCTGGGCTTCGCGATCGCATCGATCGATGCGGAGAACGGCGATCTGCACCTGCGCTTCGAGCAGCCCGAACGCGCGATCGCGCCCGGCCAACTCGTCGCACTCTACGCGACCGATTCGAGCGAAGTCCTCGGTGCCGCGACGATCCGCGAAGCGGTCTAGCGCACGAACGCAAAAATCTCGACGACGTGCGCGTCGGGATCGGCGATGCGACCGACGTAGGTCGTGCCCTTGCGCTCGGGTTCGGCGACGATCTCGACGCCGCGTTCGCGTAGGCGGGCGAACCACGCATCGACCTCGGCCGTCGTCTCGACGCGAAAGCCGAAGTGAAAATTCGCACTCGTCCGCGGCTCGCCGGGCGTGAGCACCAAGAGAAACGACGGCCAACGAATCGTCGTCTGCGTCTCGCCGCGCTCGACCGGAAGGTCGAAATGCGTCTCGTAAAATTCCGTCGCGCGCGCGAGATCGGCGACGTCGAGATTGAGGTGTGCGAGCAACATCGTACGTCGTTTCGCGAAAGGCGACCATCGTCCGTTTGACGCAGGCGTCGGGATGAGACGATTCGCCGCCTTCGTCACGATGCTCGTCCTCGGCGTCGGGAGCACGAGCGCCGCACCGCGCGCATCTCATCCGTGGACGCGCCCGGGCGAACTCCGCATCGCGATGATCGCCGAGCCCGGAACGCTCGATCCGCTCCTGCAGCTCAACGATTACGAAAACTTCGTAACGCGCCTCGCCTTCGATCAACTCGTGACGGTCGATGCCGATGGGAAGACGCTCCTCCCGCGTCTCGCTACCGTCGTGCCCACGCTTGAAAACGGTGGCGTCGCGCGTGACGGCAAGCGCATCACGTGGCATCTTCGCCGCGACGTGCGCTGGCATGACGGCGTGCCGTTCACGAGTCGCGACGTCGCGTACTCGTTCGCCGCGATCGCCGATCCCAGCCACAACATTCCCAATCGACGCGGCTTCGATC
>JANYGA010000124.1 GCA_025359485.1 Rhodospirillales bacterium
CGATTCCCGCCACCCGCTCCACACGTACGAGTTGCCGAAGTGTTCAGCAACTCGTATTCTTGCGTGTCGATCCTGAGATGCAAAGCAGACACGCCGACGTCGCGTAAAAGCACAAGCAAGCGCTTCGCATCGCAGGTCGGAGGTCGTTCATGTCCACGCAGATCGCTCCTCACCGCCGAGGTGTTGCAGATCGAAGCGTCGCTCTCACGCTATCCCGGTTGGGCCGCATATCGCGCGCGAACGGGCTTCTTACTTCAAAAATCTGGCTGAGTCGTACGCCGATTGCGGGAGGGACGTCGGCTTCGTCCCCGACCCACTGACCGCGCCTGCCACCCAGGGGAGGTCAGAGCCTCGTAAATTAGAAAAGCCGACGAGGCAAAAATAGAAGCCTCGAAGTACGGAATCGTTCGAGATATCGCTCCGGCAAACGGTTCCGATATCGCCTTCGGCGATGCCCTTGTAGCTCAGTGGTAGAGCACGTCATTGGTAATGACGAGGTCGTGGGTTCAATCCCCACCGAGGGCTCCGTGAAATCGCGAGCGATGGCGTTCCTCAGGGCTTCGACCATGTCCAGGCGACGATGTGCCAACCCGTCGTCTTGACGAGCGCGAACGTCATCGTCGCGTCGATCTCGGCCGTCGCCTTTCCGTGCACCTTGTACGTGTACGACGCTGGAACGACGACGTACGCGTGCGTGGCGGTCATATCGGCATGCTTCACCGTCCCGAGCGCGACCACCGGATTCGTGATGCCGTATTTTTTCGCTTCGGCGCCAAACGCTTGCGCCCACATCGCACACGCTCCCGCGCCGTGCCAAGAATAGGGCGCGAACTCGTCGATGATCGACGTTTCGGGCGCGCATGCGGCGAGTGCCGATGGGATGTGGTTCGTGTTCAATCCGTCGACGAATTGACGGACGGCCTTCATCGGGCCATTTGTATCGGCCGCGGCAATTGGGCCGGCAGCCCAAACGAGCAAAAAGACGAGCATCGTAAAGACGCGCATGGATGAACCCTTTCGGACGGACACGTGTGAGATTGAATCTGTCAACTTGCCATTCGCAAAATCGTTCGAAATTGGTGATGCGATAGTTCTTCAATCGCCACGACGTGGCCTCGAGATGCAACGTAGAAGTAGCTAGATACGCCGCGCGAACCACGCTGTAATATCGTCGAGTTCGCGTCGAGCGATCGCGTGGCCGCGTGGATACGTACGCGCGTCGAGCTCCGCACCGCTACGATCGGTAAGGTACCGTATCGTCTGCTCGACGAGGTGCGCGGGGATCACCTCGTCGAGCGTGCCATGCGCGGTGAAGATCGGAATGCCCGCAAGCCGACCCGGTGTCGCGTTCTCTCCCGCGTCGAGAGCGATGGCGCCGCTCAAGAGCACCGCCCCGGCAAATCGCTTCGGATCGTCGAGAAGTAACGCGCCCGCCATCATCATCCCCGCGCTAAAACCGAGCAGGTAGGTTCGATCGTGCGCGTATGCTGCGGCGGCGGATCCGTCGAGCCAACCGCGAACGTAATCGACCGACTCGCGCATGCTCGCGGCGATCGGGCGGCCGACGCCGCGATCGCGAAACCACGTATAGCCGCCACCTTCGAGCGCGACGGGCGCCCGAAGACTTGCAAACGCGGCCGTCGGTGCGAGGGTCGGCGCGAGATCGACCAGATCGTATTCATCGGCGCCGCGCCCATGCAAGAGTACGATCAGTGGCGTCGTGGCCCCGCTACGCGCAGGGCGACGCCAAACGACAGATGGTTCGTTCATCCTACGTATCGTCATTCGTAGGCGCGCGAGAACCTTTCGATGCGATGTTGACGATTAAACGAGATGTAAAGATGGCGGACGCGATTCATCATTTCGATTTTAAAGGCCGATAAGGATAAAGAGCCCCCGCTGGATCACCCCGCTCGAACGTCGACCAGATCGTATCGCCGTCGTTCTCGAGCTTCTTCGAAGGTCTTACAATGAAATCGATGTTCGTCGCGATGATCGAGGATGACTCGGGTCAAGGGCTCGTGGAATACGCGCTCATTTTGGTCCTCGTCGCGCTCGTCGCGATTTCGGCAATGACGTTTCTTGGCGGCAAGAATAATAATTCGTTGAGCAACTCGGCGACGAAGCTTCCTTAAGCCCCGTATCGTTCGCATGCGTATTAAAAGAAAAACTCCGACCGCGAGGCCGGAGTTTTTCGTTGACGAGGTCGTCGCAACGAACGCCTTTTCGAGTCTAGACGGGATCGAAGGCGCCCTGCGCGATCATCGCCTCACCGGTCGTCCGCGCTTCGCGTAAGGTCTGCGCGGTGCCGGCTTCTTTACCCGAGGCGATGAGCTTTTCGAGTTCTTCATCGAAGAGCGCGCTAACGGCGGCTGCAGTCGTGATGCCATGTTTGATACGCTGCGCGATCATCAAACGGTAGATGCGATCGGTCGCAAGATCTTCCATGAATCCGTCGAGCAGACTCGCGCCTTTGCCGTTGATGTAGCCGTTGCGATAGCGGATGACCGTGCGCACGGCTTCGCGCGTACCGTCGACCGTCGTCTTGCCGACGCCGACCACGGAGGGACGCAGATCGGGATGCGCGTCGTAGCCATCGCGATAGCTCGCGAGTTGATTGGGTTGGGGGAATTGTGCGACGGCGATCGCATTTTGATCGGGATGTCCCGTCCACGCGCCGTCCATCAAGCACGTCGCTTCATTTTTCTTATCGACGGCGAGCGCTTTGAGCGCGCGGTCGTTGAGTTCGGAATCTTCGCGGCTGGGAAAGAGTGCCGTCATGCCACCGATCGCGAGCATGCCGTGTTTATGGCAGATCGATGGAATGAGCGTGCGCAGATTCTGGAAGAACGGCACGTCGTGCGGAATCGTATTACGATCCGGCAAGACCCATGCGGGATCGTTGAGATTGAAATGGATGAGGCTCGCCATGTAATCCCAACGGCCGAGATCGAGTCCGATCACGTGGTCGCGTAAGTTATACGCGAATTCTTCGAGTTGGAACGCAAACGAGTGCGCTTCGCAGAGCGCCATGCACTTGATGTAGTCGGCCTTCTCGCCTTTGAGTTGCGCGAGCGTTGCAAACATGTCGCGCCACAAAAGCGCTTCGTCGGCGGCTTCCGTCTTCGGAATGTAGATGCAGAGCGGATGCTTGAGCTTTTTGAAGTCGAGATGGTACACGAGTAATGCGAGATCGAAAAGCGACGCCGACGTTAGCTCCGGCAAGACGCCGGCTTGCGAAAGGTGCAGCCCGCGGACGCGCGTGAACGTGACCGTCGACGACGACTTGATGCCGATCGTGCCGCCACGTTTCGCATCTTCATACGTGAGCTCGCCATACAACGCGGCTACGACGTTGCGCACGCCGAGAAGCGTGTGGTCCCAGTCGTTGGCCATCGAATCTTCGAGATCGAGCATCACGCCCGGCGCGCCCGAGTTGAGCATCTTGACGACGAGATCGGCTTCGTCGGCGGGTCCCGTCATTTGATTGCGTTGATCGCGAACCCATGATGGAAGATCGATCTTCCACGGCTCGGTCGTCGCGGGCGATGGCGCCAAGTAGGTCGGTAGATTGCCCGCTTGCGACGCGGCCATCACGGCTTTGCGCGCGGCGGCGAAGGCCTGCTGGCGCGGGGTGAAGCGCTCGTGAAGAGCGCGATAGAATGCGGCGAAGCCTTCGGGAAGATCGCGCTCGATCGAAAATCCGGCCGGCGCCGAGCTCATCGGCGGAAGCGCGCTTTGCGCGGTGCTCAAGATTGCTGCTCCTTCGAATGGGTGTCGCCCGACGGGGCGCGCGGCGAACGAGGTGGGATTCGGCACCTATATGCGTCAGCACTTCCGGCGGATGGAAGAATGGTGTTTCAACCCCTCGAAAGCGCCCGGACCGCGCGTTCGTAGCTCAACTGGATAGAGCGATAGCCTCCTAAGCTATAGGTTGCCAGTTCGATTCTGGCCGAGCGCACATTTTAGTTTGCGAGTTCCGCCCGTTCCACGATGGCATCGCCTTCATGATCGAACGTGACGACGAAATCGATCGGGTTACAACATACGGGGCAATCCTCGATAAACGATTGGCGCCGCCCGCCGGTTGGGTCGACCGCGACGTAATTCGTCTCGGAACATCGGGGACACGTGTAGGCGGCATCGCTTTCAAGAGGCATCGCACCCCGCATTCGCCGTTCGCGCCGTGCCGACCGGGTTGCCGGAGGCGGTCCTTGCCCCGACCCCTGGGCCTATGCTATGATGGCCGACGGAACGGACTGCGTGTCCGTCTTTTTTATGTCGGCCCGCGCGCTCTAGGAACACACGAGAAATGGCGAAAAAAGAGAACCGCGTAATGGTCGTCCTCGCATGTCAAGAATGCAAGCGACGCAACTACAACACGCAAAAGAACAAGCAATCCACGACCGACCGCCTCGAGCTGTCGAAATATTGTCGTCACTGCCGGTGCCACAAAGCCCACCGCGAGACCAAGTAATTTCACGGTTGGCCCTCGCCTCCGGTCCCACTTCGGGCGTAGAATATCCACGTAACTGAAATCAGGCGTAGGGTGGTAGCTCAATTGGTAGAGTTGCGGTCTCCAAAACCGTCGGTTGCAGGTTCGAGTCCTGTCCGCCCTGCCAAGTCTTTCACGCGAGAACGGTCTCTCGCATCAGGAGCACGAGTCGTATGAACAGGCCAACAGGTGGAAGCGGGACGACGATTCGCCCCGGCTCGCCGAAGGCGCCCCGTCCGGCCCCCCCGAGCGATCGCGCCGTCCGGCAGCAGGGCGCCGAACGTTTCATCCGCGACCTCATCGCCGAGATGCGTCGCGTCACGTGGCCGACGCGTCCCGAGTGGGTCTCCGCGACGGTCCTGACGATCGGACTCGTGGTGGTGATCGGGTTCTACACGTTTATCGCCGACCAGATCTTCGGCTATCTCTTCGGGCTCATCCATCACTAGGGGCATGTAGTGGAACACGTAAACGCAGATGAATCGGAAACGACCGTCGTCACGGCCCCGGGTGGATCGAAAAAAGACGAACGCCGGAAATGGTTCGTCATCCATACGTATTCGGGTTACGAAAACAAAGTCAAAGCGAATCTCGAGCGTCGCATTCATTCGATGAACATGTCGGAGAAGATTTTCCGCGTGCTCGTCCCGATGGAGGACGAAGTCGAGTTCAAGGACGGCAAGCGCAAGATCACGCCCAAAAAAGTCTTCCCGGGCTACGTGCTCGTCGAGATGGATATGGACGATCAGTCATGGTACGTCGTTCGCAATACCTCGGGTGTGACGGGCTTCGTCGGCTCGCCGGGCGCGGGCGAAAAGCCGGTCGCACTGCAAGAAAAAGAAGTCAAGACGATCCTCAAGCAGATGGGCATCGAGACACCCAAGCTCAAGATCGATTTTGCCAAAGGCGATCGCGTCAAAGTTACGAGCGGACCGTTCTTCGATTTCACGGGCGTGGTCGACGAGATTCAGCCGGAAAAAGAGAAGGTGCGCGCGCTCATCTCGATCTTCGGTCGCGAAACGCCGGTCGAACTCGAGTTCTACCAGATCGAAAAAGTTTAGGGAAGTCCGAGCGTCGCCGTTTCGGCGACGCTTCGGTCGAACGCCGCGCGTAAATCCGGCGTCAATTTTGCGCGAGAACGCGCGAATCGGTCGCGGTCGTCGAACTCCGACGCGCGCACGGCGAGGGCTTCGAATGGGGCCATGAAGCCTTCAACTCCGCCCGGACGCCGGAACGCCATCAACGAGCGGAATATTTGCCATGTCGCGTCGATTTAGAAGCGGAAGAAACCGACGACGGTCGCGAATCCGTAAGGTCCCGAGTGGGATCGTCTTTACCGACGAGCGTTCTCGTGGTATGCTTCGCGAGTTGCGCCGTCGCCGTACCCCTGGCTCGCGCGCGTTATCGTTGGGGGAGACCGCCTACCCGGGCGTTCGAAAGGAAATCGCATGGCGAAAAAAGTCGTCGGCAAGATTGGGCTTGCGCTCACTGCTGGCAAAGCCACTCCCGCCCCGCCGGTCGGTCCGGCACTCGGGCCCTACTCGCTCAATATCATGGCATTCTGCAAAGAATACAACGAGCGCACGGCGAGCCAGCCCGGCATGGTCATCCCGGTGGAAATCACCGTGTACGAAGACCGCACGTTCACGTTCGTCACGAAGACGCCGCCGGCGAGCTTTCTGATCAAGCGCGCGATCGGCATCGAATCGGGTTCGGCGATTCCCAACCGCACGAAAGTCGGGAAGATCTCCTCGAAGCAGATTCGCGAAATCGCCGAGACCAAGATGGCCGACCTCAACGCGAACGACGTCGAGATGGCGATGCGCATCATCTCGGGCACCGCGCGATCCATGGGCGTCGACGTGACCGCATAATGGCGAAATCACACGGTAAAAAATATACCGAGCTCGCAAAATCGTTCGATCGCAACAAACTTCACGACATCACGGAAGCGACCGCGACCGTGAAGCGCTGCGCGACGGCGAAGTTCGACGAGACCGTCGAAATCCACGTCCGCCTCGGCGTCGATCCCAAGAAAAGCGACCAGAACGTTCGCGGCACGGTGCTCCTTCCCAACGGCACGGGCCGCACCGTTCGCGTCATCGCGTTCGCCAAAGGCGACAAGGCCAAGGAAGCTGAGGCCGCTGGTGCCGATGTCGTTGGCGATCAAGAGCTGATCGACCGCGTAAAGGCGGGCTTCACAGAGTTCGACGTCGCCGTCGCAACGCCCGATATGATGGGCGCGGTCGGTTCGAATCTCGGTCGTATCCTCGCACAGAAGATGCCCAATCCCAAGTCCGGAACCGTCACGCCGAATATCGGCGCCGCGATTCGCGATATCAAAGCCGGTAAGGTCGAATATCGTCTCGATAAGACCGGGATCGTGCATACGATCGTCGGGAAGGCGAGCTTCGGCGAACAGCAGTTGGCCGAGAACGTCGCCACGTTGCTCGATGCGATCGTCCGCGCGAAGCCGTCGGCCGCGAAGGGCACATATATCCGCAGCGTCACGCTGACGAGCACGATGGGTCCGGGCGTCAAGCTCGATCCCAACCGCGTGAAGCCAACGGCGGCAACTTCCTAGTTTGCAAGTCCACCGGTCCCGTGTATCGAGCAGGTTAAGAAACGCGGGGACGGTGGGAAGGCGGCAATTGTCTAGCCGATAGCTTCCCTATGGGGCAGCTTGCTTGATGAACGTTCACTATCAACCGATCGTCGATCTCGAGACGAGCGCCGTCGTTCGGGTCGAAGCGTTCTGTCGTCTCGGTGACGGCGCGCTCGGTCATATCCTCCCAGCCGAATTTTTACCGCTTGCCGAGCGCAACGGCCAGATGCGCGAACTCACCGAAGGCGTCATTGTTGCGGTCCTCACGGATCGGGCGACGTGGCCCACGCCGTTGCCCGTCGCGATCAATTTATCCCAGACCAATCTCTTCGAGTCGGATTTTCCGAACCGTGTCGCGTCGTTGCTATCGCGTTTCGACGTCGATCCGTCGCACGTTACGTTCGAAATCAACGATGGCGTCCAGGATTTGATCTCGCCGGAAGAACGCGAGGCGATGAACGTACTCGCCGTGAGCGGCGTCCGTTTTTCCCTCGACGGATTCGATCTCGGCCGATCGCAGTTCACGGCGCTGCGCGTGACGCGGCTGCCGATTAGCGAGATCAAGATCAACGCCAAATTGCTCTCACTCGACGTTTCGCCCGATCGCGGCGCGCGTCGATCGATGGCGTTCGCGCGCGACGAGCATCTCGACGTCGTCGTGAAATCGGTCGAAAGTACGCGGGAAATCGATACGTTGCTCGCCATCGGTTGCACGCTCGCGCAGGGGTACGCGTTCGGCGCGCCGATGGAGTCGTCGGCGTTTTGCGAGCATATGCAGGCGCACGTCGCGGCCTAGCGGATTTGACCGCGCGCCGCGGCTGGGGTATGATAGGCGACGGCTCCGATGACCGTAGGTCCGCATTCGTGCGGCGAACGCGCAAGCGCCTACCGAGGTGACGACAGACTGACGGAATGACTCCGGCTGGGTGGCGCTCATCGCAAGATTGGAGCGTCGTTTCTTTTCCAGAAAGAAGCCTATGCCAACCGCAAAAAAAGAACAGACGATCGCCGCCCTTAAAGAGCGGCTCGCCGAATCGAAGTATCTGTTCTTCACGAACTACGCCGGGCTGACGGTCGAAGAGATCACCAAGCTCCGCACCGAGCTCCGCAAAGACGGCTCAACGTACGCCGTCGTCAAGAACACGCTCTTCGCGCGCGCCGCGGGCGAAGAACTCGCAAAGACCCTCGAGGCGTTCCTCGCCGGTCCCACGGGCGTCGTGTTCTCAGGCTCCGATCCGGTCGCACCCGCCAAAGCCCTCAAGGACTTTAGCGATCAGGTTAAGCCGCTCGAAGTCAAGGCCGCGTACGTCGATGGCGCCGTCCTCGATGCAAAGCAAGTCGTCGCGCTCGCGTCGATGCCCTCGAAGCCCGTCCTTCAGGCGACGCTTCTCGGCATGCTCGCAAGCCCGCTCCGCAACTTGGTCGGCGTGCTCGCCGCAAATCCCAGCGGATTCGTCCGCGTCCTGGCCGCTCGCGAAAAACAACTCGCCGAGTCGGCGCCCCAAAACGCCTCCGGCGTTTCGTCTGAAAACGCCACCGGCGTTTCGTCTTAAGGAGACACTCTCATGGCCGTAGCCGAACTTATTTCCGAAGTTGAAAAGCTGACCGTCCTCGAGCTCAACGAACTCGTCAAAGCCCTCGAAGAGAAGTGGGGCGTTTCCGCCGCCGCTCCCGTCGCCGTCGCCGCCGCTGGTGGCGGAGCAGCCGCACCCGCCGCTGCCGCCGAGAAGACCGAATTCGATGCCGTGCTGACCGAAGTCGGCGCCGAGAAGATCAAAGTCATTAAGGCCGTCCGCGAGATCACGAGCCTCGGTCTTACCGAAGCCAAGTCGTTCGTCGAAAGCGCGCCCAAAGCGATCAAGACCGGCATCCCCAAAGACGAAGCCGAGCAGATCAAAGCCAAGCTCGCCGAAGTCGGAGCGACCGTCGAAATCAAGTAAGTCTGCGTTAGCGATAACGAAAGAAGCCTCGGCGAGACGCCGGGGCTTCTTTTTTGGTTTGCGGATTCAACCGCGAGGGCGCTGTCCTACTTCGGTGTGCAGCAGTAGACGGCGTGATACGCGGCGTGATGTTGCGCATGCCGATGATTGACCGACGCGGTCGTCGTGCGTGCACGAGCTTGCGTGTATCCGCCCGTGCTGCCGAGCGGCGTTGCGGTTGCGATATCGGAGGAGAAGCGTCCGAACGTCTGCGGATTTGCCGCAAACTCCGAGCGGAGATCGGCGATGCGGTGATCGTCGGTTGGGTGGTCGGAGAGAAACTCCATATTTCCACCGGCGCTGGCCTTTTCGAAGTTTTGAAAGAGCCAAACCATGCCCCAGGGATTGGAGCCCGCCTGCGCACACGTCCGCGCACCCATCGCATCGGCATTGTGCTCGACCGCGCGTGAGAATTTCGTCGTCTGAACGGAATACGCGAGGCCCTCGGCCGTCTGACCGAGTCCGCTTTTATCGAGTCCGGTGAGCGCACCGAGGATGCCGATGATCGTCCCCGTCGTTTGGTCCTTCGCGTTGTTGTTGACCACGTCGTGGTTGATGTCGTGCGAGGTTTCGTGGCAGAGCACGCCCGCGAGCTCTTCACGATTCTGCACGAATTTCATGAGTGAGTCGGTCACGTAGACGTTGCCGCCGGGAACCGCGAAGGCGTTGGGTTGTTTTTCGTGGACGAGGATAAAGCGGAACGGGTAATTATATTGCGGATCCGCGACGCTTTTGATCCGCGTGGCGATGGGATCGAGGATATTGTAGAGCGCGTTTGGACGCGGAATGATCTCGCCTTTTTGCTGTAGCTGGGCGTAGACTTGCGCGCCAATCTGCTGTTCTTGATCTCCCGCTTGCGCGAGCGCGGGTGCGACGTTCGAGGCGGCCGCGAGAAGCGCGGTAAGGGTGAGTGCGACGATGCGCTTCATGAAAGGTCCTCCGGCATGGGATACGTTCATCGTACCCCGTCGGAGCATAAACGTAGCGAGGCGGGCATTTGGTTCTTTTCGGCAATCGCTCGCGGGCGAGCCCTACCTCGTCGAGACGTTAGTGGACGAGAAATCCGACCAGCAACAACGCGAGGATGTTGAAGACTTTGATCATCGGATTGATTGCGGGCCCGGCGGTATCTTTGTACGGATCGCCGACCGTATCGCCCGTGACGGCCGCGGCGTGGGCGGCAGATCCTTTACCGCCGTAGTTTCCATCCTCGATATACTTCTTGGCGTTGTCCCACGCGCCGCCGCCACTCGTCATCGCGAGGGCGAGGAAGAGCCCGGTGACGATCGTCCCCACGAGCGCACCGCCCATCATTTTCGCGCCGCCGAAATTCGGCAACACGTACGAAAGCGCGACGATGATGATCGGCACGCCGATCGGAATGAGCGCGGGCAGGATCATCTCTTTGAGCGCGGCGCGCGTCACGATATCGACGGTCGTGCCGTAATCGGGCTTTTGCGTGCCGTCCATGATGCCGGGCATCTCGCGGAACTGTCGCCGAACTTCTTCGACAACGGCGCCTGCCGCGCGGCCGACCGATTCCATCGAGAGCGATGCGAAAAGGTACGGACATAAACCACCGACGAGCAATCCCGTGAGCACGTAGGGATCGCCGATGTTGAAGAAGCTGTTGAAGACCGAGGCGTCTTTATTACAATACGCGCCGACGGTCGTATGACAGCGATCGGAGAGCTCTTGCAGAAACGATGCGAAGAGCACCACGGCCGCGAGACCCGCAGAGCCGATCGCGTAGCCTTTGGTAACGGCTTTGGTCGTGTTGCCGACGGCATCGAGAGGATCGGTCACGTTGCGCACGGCTTCGGGCATCTCGGCCATTTCCGCGATGCCGCCCGCGTTATCGGTGATCGGTCCGAACGAGTCGATCGCGACGATGATTCCCGCCATCGAGAGCATCGCCATCACCGCGATGCCCACGCCGTAAAGTCCGGCGAATCCATTTGCGATGAGAATACCGACGACGATCGTGAGTGCGGGAAGGGCGGTTGCCTGCATCGAGACGGCGAGGCCTGCGATGATGTTCGTGCCATGGCCCGTCACCGATGCTTTGGCGATATTCTGCACGGGCGGAAATTGCGTGCCCGTGTAGATCTCCGTGATATACGTGATCGCGCCGGTCACGACGAGCCCGACGAGCGCGCAGACGAAGATTCCGATGTACGAAATATCGAGATCGCCGATGCGGACGCCCGCACCGAATTCAGCTTTCGTCACGAAGAAGAAGGCGATCGCCGAGAGGACGCCCGCGACGATGAGGCCGCGATAGAGTGCGTTCATGATCGAGCCGCGCGCGTTGTTGCCCATGCGCACGAAGAGCGTGCCGATGATGCTCGCGACGATCGAGACGGCGCCGAGCACGAGTGGGAAGGTCGTCGCGCTTTCGAGCGTCTTGCCGAGGACGAGGTGACCGAGGAGCATCGCCGCGACCGTCGTGACGACGTAGGTCTCGAAGAGGTCGGCGGCCATGCCCGCACAGTCGCCGACGTTGTCGCCGACGTTATCGGCGATGACCGCGGGATTGCGCGGGTCATCCTCGGGGATCCCGGCCTCGACCTTACCGACGAGATCGGCGCCGACGTCGGCCGCCTTGGTGAAAATGCCGCCACCGAGGCGTGCGAAGACGGAGATGAGCGAACAGCCGAACGCGAGCCCGACGAGCGCGCCGAGCGAATCGCTCACGGGGCTCGCGCTATTGGCATTGACGCGCAGCATGATCGCGTAATAGCCGGCCGTGGCGAAGAGCCCGAGGCCGACGACGAGCAGCCCCGTGACCGCACCTCCGCGGAAGGCGAGCGCGAGCGCGGGCGCGAGTCCGCCGCGAGCGGCTTCGGCGGTGCGGACGTTCGCGCGCACGGAGACGATCATCC
>JANYGA010000141.1 GCA_025359485.1 Rhodospirillales bacterium
CGCCGAGGTCGCGCGCGCGACGCTTCACTTCTTGCGCGCCCGCATCGATCGCGCGAACGAGCACGCGTGGAACGGCGATCGCGGGCGGCCGATATTCGAGGGCGATCGCGACGTGCGTGGGATTGGTCACGACGAACGTGGAGTTTTTGACGTTCGCAATCGAACCACGCACGAGCGCGCGGTGAGCTTGTCGCCGTCGACCGCGCACGAGTGGATCGCCATCGTTTTGCTTGCTATCGCGCTTGAGTTCGTCGAAACTCATCTTGAGACGCTTGCGCCATTTCGCGCGCTCCAAAAACATATCGGCGATAGCGAAAAGGGCCGCGACGAGGAGCGCGCCGATCATTGTCGCGCGGACCGCGCCGACCACGATCGCGCCGACTTGCGCGGATGAGGCCGATTCCGCAAGCGCCGCAAACGTATCGCGCGCGGCCGGTACGACCGCACACGCGACTGCGGCCGAAACGACGAGTGCTTTCGCGCCACCGATCGCCGCGTCACGCGAGAACATGCGCTTGAGGCCTTCGAACGGATTGAGCTTCTCGAATTTGGGTGCCGGAAATTTTACCGTAAACGTACGTGCTTGCGCGTACGTGGACGCGACCGCACCGACGAGCGCGCAGACGACGACGACGAGCACGACGCAACCGAAGACGACGTACGGGCCCGCTTCGAGCGCGCGTCCCGATGCGGCTTGGGCAAGCGCCGTGCGCGACGCACTCGCCGCAGGGTCGAGCACGAAAAAAAGTCCGAGCGACGCACAGGCGAGCGAAGCGACCGCATTGAGATCGGACGATCGAGGAATATCACCATCGCGACGCGCTTTCGCGACGCGCGCGGGTGTTGGGTCGAACGGTTTTTCTTCCGCCATCGTGCTACTTTCCCACGCGCAACATCGTGAGGTCCATCCACGGTGACGCCGCCGCTCGCAGCGCGAGAGGGAGTGCCGCGACCGTCGCAACGAGCACGCATACGAAAACGATTGGAAATGAAAGCGTGAAGGTGGAGAAGCGCGGCACGAGTCGCGCGACGACCGCGAGTGCGATCTGCGCGACGAGCGCGATCGCGATCGCCGGCCCCGCGATGAAGAGCGCCGCACGCAAGAGCGTCTGCGGCAATGCGATTGCGAAGGTTTGCATATCGTGCGATGACGCAAGTGCTCCCGGCGGCAACGTTGCAAACGCATCCGCGAATCCGACGAGCGCGACGGCATATCCGCCGAGAACGAAAAAGCCCGCCGTAAATGCGAGCGACCAGAGGCGACCGAAGCCCGCTCCCGCCGCAACGCCCGCACTCGGCACGCTCGATCGGATGCCGACGTAATCGTCGAGCGCGCGGCCCCCGGAAAAGGCACCGTCGTAGAGCATCGATGCCGCGATGCCGATCGCCGCGCCGACGAGCGTCTCGGTGACCAGTGCGAATGCAAATCCACCCGCTCCGATGCGCGCGGTCGACGCGTACGTGCGATCGAGCGCGAGCGAGAGGGCGAAGGCAAATCCCGCACGTACGGGCGGCGGTACGCTCGGATGCGAGAAGCCCGGCGCGCGAAACGCGAAGCCCGCACAGCGAGCGAAGATCAGAAGCTCACCATCGTTCACGTGCGTTATCCCGCACGCACGATCGTCGGCAACATGCGAATCGCATCCGTGAAGAGATTGCTACACAGGTGCATCGCGAATGCCCCGAACGCCGCGATCATCGCGCCGACGGCAAGCATCTTTGGCAAGAGCGTAAGCGTCTGCTCCTGGACTTGCGTCGCGGCTTGCACGACGGCGACGAGCGTGCCGATCGCCGTTGCGACCACGAGCACCGGAAGGCAGAGAATCGCCGCGACGACCAGGGACTCACGAACGATACTGGCGAGCGCATCCATACGGACACGCTATCGCCCCGATATTACCGCGCGGTGACGCCCACGTTACGCGCGTGTGTCGTCGCCTCGTACGCGAGGGCCGCTTCGCGAATCGTATCGGTCGCGACGAGTGCGGAGACGACCGCACGCGTCGCAGTCGACCGATTGAGCGTATAGAAGTGGAGACCGGGCGCGCCTTTTGCGAGCAGATCGCGGCACTGCAACGCGGTGTAGGCGACGCCGAGTTCGGCGACGGCTTCGGGTTCGTCGTGGCGCATTTCGAGTTCGGCGAGAAGTCGTTGCGGCATCTTGCCGCCATTCATCGCAAGCATCGTCGCGACGCCTTTGTAGCTCGTGATCGGCATGATGCCCGGAACGATCGGCACGTCGATGCCCGCCGCTCGCGCGCGGTCGACGTACGCGAAATAGGCGGCGTTATCGAAGAAGAATTGCGTCGTGAGAAACGTCGCGCCCGCCGCAACTTTGGCCGCCGCCACGCGCATATCGTCATCCGCATCGGCAGCGTCGGGATGCACCTCGGGATACGCGCCCGCACCGATACAAAAATCGAACTCATCGCGAAGCATTTCGATCAGCTCGCTCGCGTAGCGAAAGCCGCCCGTCGCGGCAACGAATTGCGTTTCGCCTTTGGGTGGATCGCCGCGTAACGCCATAATATTTTCGACACCCGCGCCTTGAAGTTCGCGGACGATCTCGCGCATCTCGCCGCGCGAACTACCGACGCACGTGAGATGCGCCATCGGTTCGATCTCGAGTTCGCCTTTGATCCGTTTCACGACTTCGAGCGTGCGCGCGCGACTCGAACCGCCCGCCCCGTACGTTACCGAAACGAACCCCGGATTGAGAATCCGCAGCGACTTGATCGTCCGCATCAGATTCTCGACGCCCTCATCCGTTTTCGGCGGAAAGAATTCGAACGAGATGCTCGGCCGATGCCGCTGCAGATAATCAGCGATGAACATCCGCTATAAATTCGGCGCCCTCGCACGAATTTGCTTTTCGGGCCCGCTCAGCGGAAGCTCGAAACGACGCCTCCGCACACGAGCGCCCAGCCATCGACCATCACGAACAGCAATAACTTGCACGGCAGCGAGACGATCGGCGGACTGAGCATGAACATCCCGAGTCCCATGAGGATCGACGCCACCGCGAGATCGATTGCGACAAAAGGCAGATAGAGTGCGAAGCCGATCGCGAAGGCGCTCCGCAGTTCGCCGACGACGAACGCAGCGAGCAAAACTTCCGGTGGTTGCTTCGCATTCGACGTGGGCGCGGCGTGCGCGATATGCGCGAAGAGCGTGAGATCTTTCGCGTGCGTCTGGCGCAACATGAATCCGCGGAGCGGCGCGAAGGCGCGATCGAGCATCGCCGTTTGCGTGATCTTTCCATGTGCGTAGGGGTCGAGCGCGTCGTGTGAGACGCGTTGCATCGTCGGCGTCATGATCACGAACGTGAGCACGAGCGCGAGCCCCGTAAGCACCGTATTCGGCGGCAGCGAAGAGGCACCGATCGCCGAGCGCACGAGCGAAAGCACGACGACGATGCGCACGAACGACGTCGTCATCACGAGGAGAAACGGTGCGAGCGCGATGAGCGTGAGGCCCGCGAGAACATCGAGCGGCAAACCCGCCTTCCCGCCGTGGCCCGCGATCGCGACGAGTGAATCCACGCTAGGCCCGCGCGGCTTTGCGTGCGACGACTTCGGTGACGCGAATGCCGAAGCGATCGTCGACGGCGACGACTTCGCCACGCGCGACGAGACGATTGTTGACGAGTACGTCGACGGGGCCACCTGCGAGTCGATCGAGTTCGACGATCGAGCCCTTGCCGAGTTTGAGCACGTCGCTCACGCGCATCGTGCAACGTCCCAGTTCCGCGCTCACCGCGAGCGAAACGTTCATGAGAACGTCGAGATTGCGGCTATCGTCGATCATGCTGCTCCTATGAAACTGATGGCGTTGCGGCCGTCGACCACGCCGCACGCACCGTGCGCGAAGCCGACGTCGCCGAAGGCAAGCGTGCCCGGTGCGCCGAGCGGCGTGTCGAGCACGATCGTCGCGCCAACGGCGAGTCGCGAAAATGCGGGGACACCGAGCGCACCCGTTCCGAGACTCACCGTGCCCTCAATTTCGACATCCGCAAGATCGTCGAGCGTTATGCGCTCGGCGATGTCTTCCGGTGGATCGCGCGCGAGCGCGAAGCCGATCGCGAGGCGCGCGAGACCCGTGGTCCGCACTTCGAAATAGGTGACGAGATCGCACGCCGCACGATCGGCGCTCTCACGCGTCGTCGGGCCGAGCGTGCCGCACAGCGTGTTGCAGAGCGGCACGAGTGCGGCGATGACGCGTTCGAGCGTCGCGCGTTCGATCTCCGACAGATCGTCACGATCGGAGCGCTCGCTTTCATCGAACGCGAGCGCGACGATACGCCGGGCATCGGCGGGCCGTACGATGACGAACCCATCACAGATCCGTCCGCGCACGCGCAAGATCGATGCGCCATCGAGTAAGACGCGCCGTTCCGTGAGTCCCGGAATCGAAGGCTCGATGAGATCGACATCGATGTCGAGGGCGAGAAGGCGCGAAAGCGTTTCGCGCACGCCGTTGGCGACCAAACACGC
Organism: Rhodospirillales bacterium; assembly: GCA_025359485.1. GTDB lineage: Bacteria > Vulcanimicrobiota > Vulcanimicrobiia > Vulcanimicrobiales > Vulcanimicrobiaceae > JANYGA01. The sequence goes on from JANYGA010000141.1 coordinate 4,494, forward strand.
AGCCGAAAGCGGGAGCGTCGAGCGCGGAACGAATGCGGGCCGACGGATGGCTCGGCCGTCGCCGTGCAACTGCGGCGCGACGAACGTTAAGCTCGAAATCATTTGACGAGATCCATCGCCGTCTTCTCCGTGCCGCCACGAACGTGATGCGCGGCGCGCAGCGCCTCGAACGAGACGTAGGCTTCGCGCATCTTCTCGAGGCTCGCGATGATATCGACGCGACCGAGATCGCGCGAGCGCGTTGCGAGCTTCGCAAAGCCACCTTCGCCCGGAACTCCGACCTCGGCGCGCACGCCCGTGGGTGGCGCGACGTGACGCGCGTCGATGCGCGTGGGCTGCGTGCCCGCGGGAAAGCGAGCGAGGGCGACGCGACCGACCGTCACGTTTTCGGCGCGCCGTTCGCCCGTGCGCGGATCGATCGTCGTCCGCGCGTACGCGAACGTGCCGTCGGCTTCGATCCTCGCGTTCGCAACGCGGCCCTGCGCGGCATCGTACGGATCGACACGCAACGGAACCAGTTTCGAGCGTTCGCCGACGCCGAAGCCGAGCACCGCACCACCGTCGCGCGCGCGCAGCTCGCCATCGACGATGGCCAGCGCGCCGTCGCGCGCATACGCGACGCCACCACCAATATGTGGCGTGACGACGAATGCACCTTCGGGAATCGCGACGCCGAGCGGATCGACGTTCGGCACGATCGTACCCCTGTGCGCGACGTCGCTTCCTTCGGGAATAAACCCCGGATCGTACGCGTGCATCACGTCGCGTTCGCGCGCGGCGATGCGTGCGAGGCCGGCACTCGTTGCGGGATCGATCATGCGCGCACCGGAGCCGTAATTTCGACCGACGACCGCACCGACTCACCGCGCACGCGCAGGTGAAGATCGGCTGCGGCGAGCGCGCGGCGCACGGTCTCTGCGATTTCGGATCGACAGATCGCGACCACGTGGAGCGTCGCACCGTCGCGGCGCAAGACCAGTTGCACGCGTTCGTTTGCGACGTCGAGCGTGAGCGTCGATGCGAATGGCGGATAGCTGCGTGCACGTGCGAACGACGCGCGCGCAGCCGCCGCAACACGCGCATCGAGCGCGCGCCGCGTCGCGATCTCCGCGCCGGCGGCACCGGTTGCTCGCGATGCCGCGCGCGCTCGCGGCGGTGCGGAAGCATCGAGCGCTCGCGCGGACGTCGCGGTCGCCTTCGGCGATGTCGCGATCGCGGTCGCAGCCAGACCGCGACGATCGCTCACGTTCGCGGCAATGGGACCATCGGATGCGATGTGCAGCGCGGAGAACCACGCCTGCGAGAGCGAGCGGCGATCGATGTAGGGTAGACGCGTCGCGATGACGGTGAGCGGATTCGAAGCAGTCTTCTCGGTCACGGTTTCCTCCCGGCGATTTCCTAAAGTCTAGGTCGTCGACGCGACGGAGCCATGAACGAATTGTTACCGTCCTACTTGCGCGACCGCCCATCATCGAAGGTGTCGCTACGTTCGAGATACATCGCGGCATCGGCGAGATCGAAGGTGACGTTAAAATTCTTGAGCACGCCGAGACCGACGTTCCCCGCATCGAAACGATCGGCGAACGCTCCACGCGTCGCTTGCATCACGTCGGTGTCCACGTGAAAAAGCGAAGCGCTGCCGGCCTCGAATCGATCGAGCGTCGTACGATACGAAACCGTCGCGCCTCCGACTCCATAACTGTGCCGAACATTTTGCGTGTACGGCACGATGCCGGGATGCCGATCGACGAACGGCTTGTACAAGAGCACGTCGCCCGCGTTCCCCGTATCGACGATGAACGGCGCTTCCGTCGTCGCATTGAGGCGAAAGCGCGCTTCGGGAAACGCGCGGTCGAGTTCGAGAGCGACGCGCTCGCCGATCGGCGTCAGCGTGCCCGGCGGCCCGAAGGTCATCGTTTTCTTCGCGAGATCGAGGCGCACCGTCGCCGATGCGAAGAACGGATAGCCGAGGATGCCGTCGATACGAAACGCACCGGCAGTCGACGCGCCGAGATCGATCGTCGTCGCGACGATATCGGAGAGTTGTCCGTTGCCCACGCGAAATTCGTGCACGCGGGCGAGGTGCAGGCCACCGGTGCGCGATGCGCCGCTGGCTTCGAGCGAACCCAACGACTCGAGTTTGAGTTCGCGTGCGACGTGTTTATCGATGAGAATATTTTGCGCACCCGTATCGAGGAGAAACGTGTACGCATGGCCCGCAATCGTGACCGGAGCGTAGGCGTGACCTTCGTGAACTTCGATCGGCAACGTCTGCGGCACGTCCATGACGATGCGCCGCGCGACGAATGGCGCGAAGATCGTCGCATCGATCGGGCTCGCGACATCGATGCTTTGCGTTACGTGCACGAGATCGTACGCGCGATCCCCGTTGGATGAGACCGTGCGAAATGGAAACCGATGACCCGCAACGGTGCGCCAGTCGGAGATATCGATCGTGGTGCGCCCGTCGTCGTCGTCGTAGGCGACACGGTCGGGAAGACCCGTTACCGCATCGAGGTAGATCGTCTCGGTCGCGCCGCCCGGAGCCTTGACGTCGAGCGCGTAGGTAGCGACGCCGCCGACGAGCGTGCGTCCGCGCGAGATGCAGCGCTCGGGTGCCTTCGCGAAATCACCGGAATCGATGAAGCGCTGCGTGCGTTGTCGGCGCGCGAGGATGCCCGTAAATTCGCGTACGTCGCCATCGGCATCCGCATACCAGATACGGTCGCCGACACGCAACAATCGCTCCGACCGAGGTCCGAGATTTTGTTCGGTCCGCTCGGAGCTATCCGCGATCCAGGTGTGAAAAGCGCCCGCCAAACCCGCGCCCGCGACCGTCCCCGACGATGTCGCGCGCGCGACGACGGGAGCGCCGTCATCGGAGATCGCGCGCGAATATCGCGCGAGCAAAATCGCAACGTCGGGGATATCCGCGGCGCGCGCGGTCGACGTACCGGGAAGCAAGACGACACATCCGAGCGCGAAGGCCGCGAGCGCACGACCGAACGACCGTTGCCGAAAACGCGCGAGCATGAGCGGGGAAGCATCCGGCGTCGGCACAGGGGGCTCACGTTCTGCATCGCGACGCCGGGCCCCGTGGCCCCTCAGGGCTTCGCGCTGCGGTACGTTTCCATTACGCGCGTCAGGTAGGCTTGCGTTTCGGCAAACGGCGGCACGCCGCCATATTTTTCGACGGCACCCGGCCCCGCGTTATACGCAGCGATCGCGAGCGTGACGTCGCCGTGGAAGCGATCGAGCAGTTGCCGCAAGTAATGCGAACCGCCGCGCATATTTTGTGCGGGATCGTAACGATCGCTCACGCCGAGATCGCGTGCGGTCTCGGGCATGAGTTGCATGAGCCCAGCCGCACCTGTCGATGACGTCGCACGCGGATCGAAGTTCGATTCGGTCTTCGTCACCGCGGCCACCAGACGCGGATCGACACCCGCCTCCGCCGCGCTCTCGCGAACCAATCGCGAGGATTCACGTGCGACGAGCGCTCCGAACGCAGTCGCACCTTGCGCGGGCGGTGTCGCTCGTGCCGGCGGATCGATCGCATCGATGCGCGCGCAGACCGCCGCGAGATCGGCTGCAATCATGCGGCGCGCTCCGTAACGAGCCCAGCGACGGAGTGCAATGCGGCGAGCGTCTCGGCTTCGCACACGGCTTCTCGTTGCCGTAAGAAGATATTGATGGCGGCCTCCGATCGCATGGCTGCCTCGAGTACGGAATCGTCGAGATTTGCGAGCCCAACCGCGCGGGCATCGGCGGTTTGCGCGAGCAACGCGAGTGCGCCGCGAACGGCACGCGCGGCGCGTTCGTGATCGGGTGCGACGACATCGTGCATCGTGCGACTCGTACTCGCGAGAATATCGATCGCGGGATAATGGCCGGCGTTCGCGAGCGCATTCGAGAGCACGATGTGGCCGTCGAGTAGCGAACGTGCGGCATCGGAGAGCGGCTCGCGATCGTCGGCACCATCGGAGAGCACGGTTGCGAGCAGCGTGATCGATCCGCGCGACGCGTTTCCCGCACATTCCAAATACCGCGCGAGTTCGGCCCACACCATCGGCGAATAACCCCCACGACCGACCGGTTCGCCCAGAGCAACGCGCTGTTCGCGGAGTGCCGCTGCATAGCGCGCGAGCGAATCGACGACGAGCACCACGTGCATGCCACGATCGCAGAGCGTCCGCGCCTGCGCCATCGCGACGTCGGCCGCACGCACGCGTTCGGCCGCGCTACGATCGCTCGTCGCGCAGACGATCGTCGTGCGTCGATCGACGCGTGCGAACCACGCTTGCGCTTCGCGACCGCGCTCGCCGATGAGGGCCAGCACGACGGCATCGCCGCGCGCACCCGCGACGATCGTTTCGAGGAGCGTCGTTTTGCCCGCACCTGGCGCGCCGAAGAAGCCGACGCGCGCACCGCGTCCGATCGTCAGGAGTCCGTCGATCGCGCGAATCCCCGTCCAAAATGGCTCGGTAACGGCACGTCGCGTTGCCGGAGGCGGCGCGGCCGCGCGATCGACACGGGTCGTTCCGGTACGTAGCCTCGGCCTACCATCGAGCGGCATGCCGCGCGCGTCGAGCACGCGCCCCAGTGCCGCAAAACCGAGCGGAACGCAGAGCGCTTCTGCCGCGATCTCGACACGATCGCCGACGGCAACACCCGCGAGCGATCCATACGGCGTGATCGTGACGCGCGAGCGTTCGACGGAGGCGACTTCACCCGCGAGCAACTCGCCGTGCGCGATGCGAACGTAAACGCCATCGCCGACACGTGCGGCCGGTAGCGCGGCAATCGCGGTTTCGCCGAGCGTACGCACGATCCAACCGACACCACGCGCGATCATACGCGCACCGACGCTGCGACGCGCGCGAGCGCATCATCGAGTCGAAAGGCGAAGCTCGATACGAGCGCGCCATCGCGCACGTCGACCACCAGATCGCCCGCGTCGAGATCGTCGTCGACACGTACGGGAACCGCGGCATGCACGCGTTCGCGATCGACGCGAGCGACGGCGACACCCACGGGATCGCAAGCGGCAAACGCTCCGAGTGCACGTTCGACGAGCGCTTCGATGTCGGCGGGTGCCGTGCTGAGTTCGCGTGCGAGCACATCACGCGCGAGCGTTTCGAGAAGCACGATCGCGGCGTGTTCGAATGCTTCGCGTGCCGCGAGACGCATGAGCGCGAGTTCGTGCACCACGTCGGCGTGCGCGAAATCGCGCACGTTGCGCGCGACGTGTGGCGATGCCGGCACCGGCTCCGGCACGATGGCTTGCAGCGCAGATGGCGCGTCCTGCGGCGCGGTCGTGCTCTCGGCAACACGTCCCGCGCGAATCAGTGTCGCGAGCGCGACGAATTTCTCAGCCACGACGCAGCACCGATTCGTAATCGGGAACGACGGGTGCCGACGCGCGTGACATGCGACGCACGATTGCCGCGCGCTCGTCGGGCGGGTACATGTCGAGCACCGCGGTCGCGGTCGCGGCTGGGAGCGCGCTGATGATTGCGGCTGCCGTATGTGGCGGTTCGTTGCGCAGCGCACCGCGGACGTGCGACGGCGCGAAACTCGTCACGGCTTCGCGCGCGCGACCGAGTGCCGCGCGTTCGGCGAAGCTCTCACAGATGCGCGCGACCGGTGCGGCCCCGATTAGCACGCAAACGATGGCGACGATCGCAAGGACGAGCATCGGTGCGATCGCTGCGACGAGACCGAGCATCGGCGCGAAGGGCACGTGCGTCGCAGCGAGCGGCGCACGTGCGAAAGCGATCTCTTCAACCGAAAGCGAATCGCCGCGCGACGAAACGAGGCCGAGCGTGCCGCCCGCAAGCGAGCGAATTTTCGCGAGATCGAGATGCCGCGATTGGTCGACGGCGATCGCGACGGAGATTCGTTCGAGTCGCCCCGCGGGTGTCTCGACCGTTTCGTCGTGCACTTCGCTTCCACGATCGAGCGAGCTATTGGATTTCGCGTATTGCTTGCTCGCGCTTTTATAGTGCTCGTCGACGGTCGTCGTGCCGATCGCACGGCTGCCGATGGGCTTGCGGACGACATCGTGGAACGCACGCGCGCGCGGATCGTAATCGACGCGCACGCGCACGACCGTCGCACCCGCACCGAGCGCGAGATCGAGCGCCGACTGCAACGAACCTTCGAGGACGTGCGCCTCCCCGACGGGCGAACGCACGTCGTCGCCGAGTGCGAGGCCGCGATCGTCGAGAATCGCGACGCGTTTGGCATCGAGTCCCGGCACCGCGGCTGCAACGTACGCGCGCACGCCTTCGATCGTTTCGCGCGATGGCGCGGCACCCGGTTTGAGCGAGAGGCGCACCGATGCCGTGGCCTCGTGGCGCGCTTCATCCGCAAACGCGCCTTCGCGTGCGGGCGCGATGATGACACGCGCGTCGGCAATATCGGCGATATCGCGCAAGCCCGCCGCGACGTCGCCCGCGAGGCCGTCGCGTTCTTGCGCTTCGAGCACCGATTGCGGCGTGAGCGGGCCCGCTTTTGCCAGCGCCTCCGCCGACGACGCGAGATGCACGTGCGGAATGCCCGCGAGCGAAAGCCGCATCAAAAGATCGTTGCGCCGCGCGGCATCGACGCGCACGTTATCGGTACCGGCGACGAACGGCGCGTTCCATTCCGCGAGTCGCTCGACGACTTCGCCGACCTGTTCCGAACGCAGCGGCGTTGCGAAGAGTGCGACGCGCGTATCGCGCTGCGCGATGCCGCCGAATGCCACGAGTGCCATGACGACGACGAGCCCGACGATCGCGAAAGCGCGCCCTCGCGCATCGAGTGCGTTCCAACGAACGAGCATGGCACGCACGCCCTACACCTGCATGCCGAGGATCGTTTGCAGCGATTGCGCGACGTGCGTCGTCGTCGCCGATGCGATCGAAAGCGCGATGTCGGCTTGCGCGCGTTCGAGCGTCATCTCTTGGAG
>JANYGA010000167.1 GCA_025359485.1 Rhodospirillales bacterium
CATATCTTTAAGACCTGTATCTTTCCGAAACGGTCGCTCGTCTTCGATCAGGGCGATCCGACGCGGGTCGTCTATCTCATCAAACGCGGCAAAGTGCGCATCACGCGCCTCACGCCCGACGGAAAAGAAGTGACCGTCGCGGTGTTGGGCGCGGGCGACATCTTCGGGGAAGAGACGCTCTTCGACGATCAGCCGCGCACGACGCACGCGGTCTGCATCGACGAATGTTTGCTCTGCACGGCCAAAGCCGACGACCTGTTCGCGCTCCTGGCCGCAAGCCCGACACTCGCCATCAACGTCGCAAAAATACTCAGCGATCGTCTCGTCGATGCATCGGCGACCATGGAAGATCTGGCCTACGCGAAGATTAGCGATCGACTCATGCACCTCTTCATTCGCCTCGCATCCGAACACGGCGTTCCAAACGCGAACGGTACGCTATTAGACGTCCGCCTCACGCATGCGGATATCGCGTCGCTCATCGGCAGTACGCGCGAAACCGTCTCACTCGAAATGGCGAATCTCGCGCGCGCCGGGCGGATCGCCTACGACGGCAAAGCGATCACGATTCCGCGCGCGGAGTTGCCCGCGATCTAGGGGAATGCACGACAGGTGAGTCGTGGCATTCCTCGTCTGGTCCCCATCTTCGCCGTCGGACTCTTTGCCGCGCTCGGCGGGATCCTCGGACGTGCGGGCGATGCGCGAAGCACGCCGATGCTTCCGAGCGTTCCACCAGGTTTCACGATCGAGACGATCGCGCACGTGTCGGAGCCGCGCGAACTCACCGTCGCGCCCAACGGCGATCTCATCGTCGGGACGAACGGGCCGAACGTCGCGATCGTTCCGAACGCCACGGGCTCACCACGACCAGCGACGACCTTCGTCACGATGCCCGATCGCAACGCGGCGGGCGTGGCACTCGTAGCCGAGAGTCTCTACGTCGGCACCTACGGCGGCGTGTGGCGCATGCCGTATCGCTCGGGCGACCATATCGCGCACGCGGCGCCCGAGCGCATCGCCCTCGAGCGACCCGGCGGTGGTGGCGGTCACGTTACGACGACGCTCGCGGCCGGCCACGACGCGCTCTTTGCAAGCGTCGGTTCGTCGTGCAATATTTGCGATGAATCGGATGCGACGCGTGCCACGATTCAAGAGATGTCTTTCGACGGCACCGATCGACGCGTTCGTGCGTCGCATATCCGCAACGCGATCGCACTCGCAATCGATCCAATGACCGATGCGCTCTGGGCGGGCGTTGCGGGCCAAGACGAACTCGCGCCCGGACATCCCTACGAAATTTTCGATGACGTTTCCGCGCATCCGGGAACGGCCGACTACGCATGGCCGGTGTGTTACGAAAACCATCGCCCCGTCGACGGTAAACGTGACTGCACCGCGCAAGCCGTCGCACGCGTCGCGCTGCCCGCATACGAAACGCCGATCGGCGCGACGTTCTACCCCGCTCGCGCGGGCACGCATGATTTCGGCGATCGCTTTCGCGGCGGCGCGTTCGTCGCATTGCACGGATCGTGGCATAAACCGCTCGTCGAACCGCGCGTCGTCTTCATCCCGATGCATCGCGACGAACCCACGACCGCAGTCGATTGGAACGATCCGAAAAAACAGTGGTCGACCTTCGTCGGCGGATATCAACACGGCGACGGATCGCGCGTCGGTCGGCCGACCGGGATCGCCGTCGCCGCCGATGGCAGCCTCTTCGTTGCCGACGACCTCGCCGACGTGATCTACCGAATTCGACCGAAGCGCTAGCGGCCTTCGCGCTCGGTCGCGGCACCGATCGTCAAACGGTACTCGCGTGGCGCGAAGTACGGCGCGATTCGCGAATCTGCGACGTCCGCGCCGAAGACATTTTCGATGCCCACGTGCACGTCGAGGGCGTTTGCAAGCGTGAAATGTACGCGCACGTCGCCCAGGGTGATCGGATGGCCGACCGTTGCATTGCCCGTACCGAGCGAGGTCAACCCGAAGCGCACGCTCGAGTCGACGCGCGAATAACCGATCGCGATGCGGCGCTCGAACGCGAGCGTGCCGTCATCGAATCGAGGCGTGCGAAGATCGGTCCCTCCGGTTTGCCCGAAGGGCCGGAGGCGCTCGAAACGCGCCATCACGGCGCCGTCGAGTCGCCCGGGTACGGGCGGCCGATCGTACCCGATTTCGAACCCGAGTTCGCGCGCTTGCATCGCAGCACCGAAGCGAGAAAATATGTTGAGGCGATCGACCGATGAAGATACTTTCGCACCGTCTGGCAACGCTTCTTCGATGCCGAGTCGGTAGCCGAACGACGTTTCCACAGCCATAACGGGCGTCGTCGCATCCGATGTCGCATACGCGCTTCCCTCCGCGAAGCGTACCGTCGTTCGCGCGTCGGGGCGCACCGCATAGGCGATAAAGGGATCGTTGCGGGATTGGAGCCCCGTTCCGCGTGCGTACGCATCGCCGAACGTGAGTCGCGCATCGTCGGAGAGACGGAGATCGGCGCGCGCGCCGAGCGTCGTGAAACGTCGATCCACCTCGTCGAAGCGCGAGATACGATCGCGTTCGTCGCGACGGTCGTATCGTAAAGTGACGAGATTTTCACCAGCAGCGATCGCGTAAATGGCTTGCAGACCCCGGATTCGCGCATCTCCGACGGGCGTATTTTCCGCGACGTGCGATGCGCTCGTGTACGAACGGAGATCGAGCGACGTCACGCCCAAACGCGTGTGGAGATCGACTGCGACGATCGGCGTGTAAAGATGGGCGGTCGATATGTCGCGCGCAACGGTCGCATGCGTATCGTAACGCGCGAGTGCGATTGCGAACGACGGTGCGGGCGCGTAACGCAGTTTGAATGTTTGCGATCGAAACGTGGCACCACTCGTGAGATCGGCGAGCAGCGCAAATTTTCCGAACGTCCGATGCGTGCGTGCGGATGTAAACGAACCGATCGACGAATCGTATCCGAAAAGGCCACGCTCTCCCGACGACGCCGTCAGGCCGGGCGTGCGAAAGTTGACGATGCCGCCGATCGTATCGCGTAACGACGATGTCGCGGATACCGGACCGCGCACGATCTCCACACGTTCGAGTCCGAGACCGTCGACCGCGCGAAGACCCGCAAAGGAAGCGGCCCCGCCCGCAAGCGGGATGCCATCGAGTTCTCGTCGCGTTTGGGGCGCCGTCGCGCCTGCGACGACATTCGCGTCGACGTTCGCGACGAGTGCGTGTGCGACGATGGGGTCGGCCGATTCGGAGAGACCCACGACGTCGACCGTACCGGCCGAGTCGCGAAGATTCGCAAACGACATCGGCGACATTCGAATGTTGAGCATGAAGATTCCCGAGCGCTTGCCCCCGAGAATAACGCGCGTCGTATACGATTCGAAGCCCGCACGCGAGACGTGCATCGCATACGTGCCGAGCGGCAGCGCATCGAGCGTCACGACGCCCGAAGCGATCGTCGTCGCCTCGCGTGCGACCGGACCATCGACGACGACGCGCGCGCCGACGATCGCACGCTGGTCGCTGTCACGGATGACGACGCCGATCGCCCCGGGACCGATCGTTTCGGCCGCTCGAACGGGAACGCCGATCGCGAGTGCGATACCACACCCGACGCCGAGCGCTCGGAAATTCACGATCGGGTTACGCGTGCGTGCCGCGAACGACGACGTTCGCAATTTCGAACGCGAGCCAATACGACGCCTGCGAAAGACTCGACGTATAGCCGTGTGCTTGCGGGCCGGGAGCTGCAGCGCGGTTGCGTGCGGAGGTTCCCGCAAGCATCCCTTGCCAAAGGGCGTCGAATACCTGTTGCATGGTGCTCCCTATCGGTAGGTCGGAATGCGTAGCGCTCTTGTGTTAACGCAACACCACCGAAGCTCCCTCGGCACATTGCCGTCACATAGGGGACACCGAACGATCACCTTCACCGCGTATCCTCGGTCGATATGTGTACGAAAGCCGTCACCCCTTCGCCGCTCGTCGTCGGAGGATCGCGTGCGGTTGCGGCATCGATCGCAACATCGCTCGCTCGATTCGGCGAACCGGCGCTCGCCTTTGCTGCGAGTCGAGGAATTCGAGTCGTTCCGCTCGGCGGATCGCAACGCTATCGCGACGTATCGGCGTCGCTGCGTCGTCTCGGCGTCGATGTCGATGCATGGCCGGTTCCGCCGGCGGGCCTCTTCGTCGTCGAAGAGCGCACGGTCTACCTTCGATCCGCGTCACCGATGACGGTGGCGCACGAGTTCGGCCATGCGCTCGACTGCGCGCTCGGCGGCGGCGTCTACCGCAGCGGCTACGATCGCGAGATTCGCAACGCCTTTGCGAACGCTCGCGACTTCGTTACGCCGTATGCCGCGACCGGACTCGATGAATATTTCGCGGAGTGCATGCGCGCGTTCGTCGGCGTAAACGATCCACACTCACCATGGCCGAGCGCCACGCGCGAGCGCCTTCGAAGCGTCGATCCGCCGATCGCCGCCTATATCGAAGAGCTTTTCGCGCGTGCGTTCGTCGATCCGTAATTAGCGGATTGGGCCGCCTGTGAACGTTCCACGTTCGATGAACGTGTCGCTGGGATAATCGGCATAATCTTCATCGTACGGGTGGAGTTCGCGATCGGCTTTCACGTGTTCGGCGTGCAGCGCGCGCTCCTCGTGCTCGTCGTGCTTCTCCTCTTTTTCTTTCTCTTTTTCGTCGTGTTTGTCCACACCCGTTTTGGGATCGAGGCTCGCGATGCGGACCGCTTCGGGAAGATCGAGCGAGCCGCCCACGACTTTCCCTTTGTGTTCGGTCATCAACGCTTGGGCGCGCATCGGATTATCTTCGCCATACACCGTGATGATCGCACAACCGGGAGCGATCTCGCCTTCGATATCGGCAGCTTGCGGCTCCGAAATACCGTGCGAGAGGAGCGCCTTGTGCAACGGCATGCGATCGCTCAGCGAGAGAAAGCGTCCGAGGCCGCTCGTATCTTCAACCATCGTCTCGCCGGTTTGGCTATCGGCTGGTTTCGTGAGCCCGAGCCACGTTTGCTTGAAGCCCGCCTTGTGCAGATCTTTGATGGCGTTGCGCGCATCGGTTTGCGTTGCGTACACCGCGGCAAGCGTATTGCTAAGGCCGGATTGTTGATTCCCAGTATTCATCGTCGTGCGTCCCTTCGAAAAGAGCGAGGTCACGGCGTCGTACCCATAAAGCGGCATTACACACAGGTCGCTACAACATCGCGCGGTAGGCCATTTGCCGCTCGCGGCCGTGACGTTTGGGCACGGGCGTGCCACGTAGGGAACTCGAAGATTTTTTCGGATGTCGTCACGTCGTGTTGAGATTTCGTTCGATCGCGAGCGCGATGCGTTTCGCGCGGTCGCCGAGGTCGTCGCACGCGTGAGCGGACGAGCGCCCCGTCGTATCGACGCTCCGCGCTCTCGCGGATCTCGCACGAATATCGCGCATCTCGTCGGCATCGATTCCGACGAGACGACGGCCAGTCGTTTGCCGCTCGACGATCGACAACGGCTCGCAACGGAGCAACCGATTCTTCGATCCGACGACTCGACGGCGAAAGCCGCCCGCTATCTCGGTGCGCTCGTCGCCGCATACGGCCCACTACCCGACGAAGATACGACGATGCTCGGTACGCCGCTCGTCGATCTCCTCGTCCTCGACGCAACGGCGCTCGCCGCGCTCGCACGCGGCAACATTCGCGCTCGCGCACACCTCGCGCGCGCCGTCGGCGCACTCGCGCGCATCGTCGTTCCCACAACCGCGCTCGTCGATGCCGCACACCAACGCGTCGCAAGAAGTAGGCGTGCGGCTTCATGTGCGATCGGTCGATCGATCGCGACGATCGTGCCGACGGCTTCGGCGACGCGTTGGTG
>JANYGA010000194.1 GCA_025359485.1 Rhodospirillales bacterium
AAAAAAACGGGCTCGCACCTCGCGGCATGGCAATGGTTCAACGCCCTCGGCCGTACGTCGCACGGCGTCGGGGTTTGGCATGAAAGCTATTACGTCGCGGCAGGCGCCAGCGAATCGATGTATGTTAATATGCCGCGCATCGGTTTGGCCGCTGCGGTCGGTCATCGTGCCGTCGGTCAACCGAAACGAACGTCGTTAGCCGAAGTCCGCGTGGGTGACGTTGCCGCAAGGGCGTGATCCCGAGCTGCGCCGAACGACGTGCATTAATGAATCGGCAAGCGTTTTTGGCCTCGTCGGCCGCGCTCGTCGCGTTTCCGCGCCTCGCTCGAGCGACGGGCGGCCTCGACGTCGCAGACCAAGCGGCCCAACATCCGATGCGTGTCTTGCTCGCAAGCGGCGTCTTCGAGATGCCACGCTCGATCGACGCATGGCATTTCGCTTGGGGCACGCGTACCTATCGCGGAACCTTCAGCACCATAACGCTGCTAGATGGTCGCTCGGGCCTCGTCAACACGTTGCCGCTCGATGCGTATCTGGCGGGTGTGCTGAGCAAAGAAGTCTCGCCGTCGTGGCCTGCCGCCTCCCAGCAAGCGCAAGCGATCGTCGCACGGACGTACGCGCTTGGGAAATTGCGACCGCTCAAACCGTACGACGTCGTCGCGAGTGAAGCCGACCAACGCTACGACGGCATCGATGGCGAATCGGTTGAGGGCCGCTCGGCCGTCGAAATGACCGGCGGGACGATCGTCACGTTTGCGGGCACGCCCGCGCACGTCGCGTACAGCAGCTGCTGCGGTGGCGAGACCGCGGATTCGGGCGACGTGTGGAACACGCCGTATCCGTATCTGCGTGCGATCGTCGATCCGCATTGTGCGAATTCGCCCGGATATACGTGGCAAACGGACGTACCCACGGCCGCGATGCAGAGTGCGTTCGGCGCGGATTACGCCGGCATCGGCGCGCTTCGGTCGATCGAACTCACCGCAACGTCGCCCGCCGATCGGCCGCGTGCGATTCGATTCGTCGGCGAGAGCGCGATTTTCGAGGCCTCTCCCAATCGCTTTCGGGCGTCGCTCGGGACGAGCATCGTGCGCAGTACGTTCGTTCGTGCAGTCGCCCTCGCGCCAGGTGGGAGCTCGGTAAGCGTAAGCGGCACGGGCCGTGGCCACGGCGTCGGACTCTGCCAATGGGGCGCGCGCGATCTCGGTGCGAGTGGCGCGAGCGCGCGCGATATCGTGGCGTTTTACTTCCCCGGCACCGATCTCGGGCATGCCTAACGAGTCCGATACGCTTCGTTCGACCGACGCGTATCGCTACGAGCTGCCGCCCGAGCGAATCGCGAAATCGCCGGCAGAACCGGCGGATGCCGCGCGCTTACTCCTCGTCTGCAACGATGGCTGTGAAGACCGGACGTTTGCATCGTTTGCAGGCGTGCTCCGACCCGATGATGTTTTAGTCGTAAACGAAACGCGCGTCATCGCCGCGCGGCTTCACGGCACGCGCGAGCACGGCGGCGGCGCGGCGGAGGTGCTGTTGTTGCGCCCGGCCATGGGTGGTGCGTTCGATCTCCGCGCGCGGGCGTGGCATGCGCTCGTGCGTCCGGGCCGTCGCTTGCGCGCGGGGGATCGCATCCGCTTCGATTCGTCGGCCGATTCGGATCGCACCGATGCAACGCTCGCGACGATCGAGGACGTCCGTGATGACGGCTCGCGCGTCGTGCGCTTTGCCGACGACTGCGATCTCGCGGCGTTGATGGAGCGGTGCGGCGAGTTACCGCTCCCGCCGTATGTCGGCGAGGGCGACGCCGCGCGTGCCGCACGCTATCAAACGATCTTCGCGCGCGTCCCCGGAAGTGTGGCTGCGCCCACAGCCTCGCTGCATTTCACGCCGCGCGTGCTCGATGCGATCCGTGCGCGCGGCGTGACGATCGTGCCGCTCGTCCTCGACGTCGGGATCGGCACCTTCAAGCCCATGGCGGGCGACCGTATCGACGACCACACGATGCACGCCGAGCGCTACGACATTCCGCCGTCGACCGCCGCGATCGTCAACGATGCCAAACGCGCGGGACGCCGCATCGTCGTTGCGGGCACGACGGCGATGCGCGCGCTCGAAGCGTCGGCGCGCGCGGATGGCGTCGTCTGCGCTGGAGCCGCCGAGACCGATATCTTCATCACGCCGGGCTTCGATTTTCGCGTGACGGACGCACTGCTCACGAACTTCCATCTTCCGGCATCGACACTGCTCGTACTCGTGACGGCGTTCGGCGGCTACGATGCGGTGATGCGTGCGTACGCACATGCGATCGCACACGAGTATCGGTTTTACTCTTTCGGAGATGCGATGTTTCTCACGCGCGCGAACGCGTCGAGCTAACGCACTTCGAGTCGAAAAATGACGTCATTCGCTCGTTCGCCTTTGCGAAGGTTCGCGCGAACGCGCACCGCGTACGTCGCGTCGAGAGCGTCGGTAGAGAGCGTGAGCGGCAGGGTCGCGCGACCGTCGACCACGTCGACATCGTAGCTTCGGACGTCGTGACGCGAGACATCGTCGCCTTCGACGGCGGCTGCGAATCGACACGTTTTCTCGACGCAGGCGAAGCGTAGTTTTCGTTTACCCTTGAACGCCGCCTGAGGTCCGTCGACGCGTACCACGAGCGGTTGTGCGAATTCCGTTTCGTACCCCGGTCCCGTCGATGCCGCGAACGCGTGCGCGCGTTGCCGTGCGCTTCCGGCGATCGTGAGTCGAAGTGTCGTTGCGACGGGAGCGACCGATGGATGTGCGGTGCGTGCACTCGCGAACGGGCGCGCGCATGCGATCGCGCCGACGACGAGTACCAACGTTATGATGACGCGCTTCACGCTAGTAATGGATTGTCTGCGCCGCATAGACGCCGCCACCGATCGCACCCGCGACTTCGAGCAGAACGACGTGCAGCGGAATGAACGCCTTGCAAAACCGACAGCGTCCGCGCAAGATCAGCCACGATGCGATCGGGACGTTGTCCCACGGTCGTATTCGCGTGTTGCAGACGGTACAGTGCGAGGGCTGTCGTACGATCGATTCGCGCCGCAATAATCGATCGATCGCGAGCGCGACGAACGAACCGAGCGCGGCACCGAGTGCGACGCAAAAGACGATGGCGATCTCCACGTCGCATGGTTGGCCGCGTTCGCTTCTGTCCCCCTACGTCGTGCATCGTCGTCAACGGGCGAGCGACAACAACTCCGCGACGCGGTGATCCGATTCGAGCGGATGCCGTAGCTGCACGTCGGGGTTGACGCGGTAAATGTTACGGCGACCTTCCCGCGCGCGTTCGATCACGCCGCCTCCCTCCAAGTCGGAGAGAATTTGCAAAACGGCGCGCTCCGTGATTCCGACGAGTTCGGCGATATCGCGAACGCGGGCCGAGGGTTCGCGCGTGAGCGCGATGAGCACGTGCGCGTGATTGGTCAGAAACGTCCAGCGAGCGCGAGCCGGCGATTCTGGCGCCGTAGGCTTGACGACCTTCACGCGCCTATGGTACCACAGGTGCAATGAAATTCATGTTTCATATTGCATTCGATTGGCTGAATCACGCGCATAGTGCGGATATTGCGGCAATCTTTCTCATCTTCACCTTGCTCGCTTCGGCGTTTTTGGCGACAAAATACGCGCGACCGGAGCGAGCCAGCGTCGTGAGCACTCGCGTCATGATGGCGGCGTTCGTGTTTGGCGTTCTCGCATTGATCGCGGTCGTCGATGGATCGGGCGCTCGCGGTGTTCTGTTTGGTATCGATCGCCTCAGCGCCATCATGTTGGTGCTCGTCACAGGCGTCTCGGCGACGGTGCACGCGTTTGCGACGCGGTACATGAACGGCGATCCGTACTTCGGTCGCTTTTTTGGCGGCTTAAGCTTCGTCACCGCAGCGGTCTGCACGGTCGTGCTCGCCAATAATCTCATGACGCTCGCGCTCGGCTGGATCGGCACGAGCATCGGTCTGTACGCATTACAGACGCATTACCGGGAACGGCCCGCTGCGCTCGACGCGGCGCGCAATATGCGTCGCGCACATCGCATTGGCGACATCGCGCTCGTCGGCGCATGCGTCGCGTTGTTCTTCGCATGCGGCACCACGCGCATCGATGCAATCGTTGCGTCGGCAACGCGCCTCCCGCTTGCGATCACGACGATCGTCGTCGCGTTACTTGCCCTCGCGGCATGTAGCAAATCGGCGCAACTTCCGTTGCCCTCGTGGCTTCCCGAAACGATGGAGGCGCCAACGCCCGTTTCGGCGCTGATGCATGCCGGCATCGTCAATGCCGGTGGTTTTTTGCTCGCACGATTCTCAGCGCTAGTCGTGCATGCGCCCGCCGTCTCGATCGCAATCTTTTTGATTGGCGCGAGCACGGCGGTCTGGGGTACCGCCTGCATGCTGGTGCGTCCCGATGTGAAGCGCGGTCTGGCGTATTCGACCGTCGGCCAGATGGGATATATGACGATGCAATGCGGCATCGGCGCGTTTCCGGCCGCGATCTTGCATCTCGTTGCACATGGCATCTTTAAAGCGACGCTCTTCCTTGGTTCGGGATACGCGATTCACGATCGAAAACGTACGATGCGCGCGCCCGTTCGCGCAACGGCACGCCACCCGGTTGTGGGCGCCCTCGTCGCGCTTCTCATCGTGCCGCTCACGGCGTTCTGGATCTTGCGGTCTCCGCTCGGAGCATCGCTGCCGCCGTACGGATGGATCTTGGTTTCTTTCGCGAGCCTTACGTCGGCGCAGACGATCTTCGCGATCGTCGTGAGCGGCCGACTTGCGATCGCTGCGGCCGTGACCGCGCTTGCGGTTCTGGCGTTGCCCGCCTATGCGCTCTTCGTCGGTGCGTTCGACCGCTTTTTGCGATCGAACGTCGAGGGGTCGGTGCAGCTCGTGCCCGATGAGCTTGCCACTGCGGTCGTCGCGTTGTTCGCGATTTCGCTCGTGGTCGGTTGGGGACTTCTTCGTATTCCGCCCGGCATTCGCGACCGTATCTACGTCTGGCTCCTACGCGAACGGCCGCCGCTCGGAATGCCGACGCGATGACGAGCTCGCAGGATCTACGCGCGCGCGTTCGTGCGATCGTCACCGTTGCATTCGATGCGGTGCCGGCGGTTTGGCCGATCGGCGGCTTCATCGCAACCAATCCGCTGAGCGGCCTCGAAGATCGGCCCTTCGCCGAGGCGATTCGACGCGCGGAGGCGGCGACCGGCGCGCGCGGCTTCCTCGGCGACATGTATTACCGTCAGCTTTATGCCGACGGGTCGATTTCGCGAGATGCACTCGAGTCGAGCTTCGACGATCTCGAGCCGACGACGCGCGACGACGCGCGCACGATTTTCGGCCGGAGCGTGTCGACGAGAGACATTCAACGGTTGGCCCTCACGACCGATCTCGCCGTGCGCTACCGACGTGAAGGCCTCGACGTCGCGGCCGCCGCGCGACTGCGCACCATCGCGAAGCGCGCCGATGTACACTCGTCCGCGGCGTTGCAAACCGAACGTGACGCCGAATTCACGATGAGTGAATTGCTCGATGCGCGAGCGGGCACGAGCCTCGTCGCGATGATCAATGACCAAATGATGATGTGGTGCTCGGCGTTTCTCGACGAAGGGCAGGCGGCGTGGCCGATGCCCGCACGTGAGCACGGCTTCTACGCGACATGGCGGCGTCT
>JANYGA010000208.1 GCA_025359485.1 Rhodospirillales bacterium
ACGGCTAATCCCTTAGCGGATCTGCTATCACGCAGCGGCACATCAACTCTTGACGCATGGGTTATGCTTCTGATACTAAGCATGGCGCCACGCCCGGCATGTTGATGTGCCGCTGCTGTATCCTTCGCTCAAGGAGTCCTATCCGATGCATCTCGTGTTGGCATCAGGCTTCGACACCTCCCTGTTCTTTCAGCAGGTCGAGAATGGTCTGGTCATCGGGGCGATCTACGCCCTCATTAGTTTGGGCTATACCTTGGTGTATGGCATCATCGAACTCATCAATTTCGCACATGGCGACGTCTACACGCTCGGGACGTTTTTCTCACTCGCCATTCTAACGGCGCTCGGCGTGAGCGGCGAGGTGCACGGGATCGCACTCGTCGGCGTCGTGCTCGTAACGATTTTGGGCTCGATGCTGCTGTGCGGCATCGTCGGAATCTTGATCGAACGCCTCGCCTATCGCCGCTTGCGCAACGCACCGCGTCTCGCCCCACTCATCACGGCGATCGGAATGTCGTTTATCCTCGAAAACGTGATGCAACTCTGGCGCGGACCGTCGCCCGTGCCGTTTCCCGATCTCATCCCGAACCCAACGCTCGCACTCGGCGGCGTCGACATCTCGCTCAAACAGGTGATCGTGATTGGCTTTGCGATCGTCATGATGATCGCGTTACAATTATTCATTACCAAAACGAAGATGGGCAAGGCGATGCGCGCGACGGCGCAGGATCGCGACGCCGCGCAACTCATGGGCATCAACGTCAACACGACGATCATGATGACGTTCCTCATCGGCAGCGCGCTCGCTGGCGCCGCGGGCTTCGCGAGCGGTGTCTATTATGGCACGACGTGGTTCTTCAACGGCTTCCAAGCCGGGCTCAAAGCCTTTACGGCAGCGGTGCTCGGCGGTATCGGAAATATTCCCGGCGCGATGCTCGGCGGATTTCTTATCGGCCTCATCGAGGCGATCGGCACGCAGTATATCCCGCAGGGCGCGCAGTGGTCGAACGTCCTGGTCTTCTCGGTGCTGGTGCTCGTCTTGATCTTCCGGCCCGCAGGCCTTCTCGGGGAGTCGCTCCCCGAAAAAGTGTGACCGCACTCTCGGGCCGCAACCGCACGCGAATCGGGCTTGCGGTCCTCGGCATCGTCTTACTCGCGTTCCCGTGGCTCGACCACAATAACTCGCATATCGACTTTCTCGCGAACGCCGGTGCGTTTATCTTACTTGCGCTCGGGCTCAATATCGTCGTCGGTTTTGCGGGGTTGCTCGACCTCGGGTACGCGGCGTTCTTCGCAATCGGGTCGTACGCGTATGCGATGCTCGCGAGCCAACAATTCGGGATTCACATTCCGTTTTGGATCATGCTCTTCGTCGCATCGGTGATCGCCGCAATCTTCGGCATCTTGCTCGGCGCGCCGACGTTGCGGTTACGCGGCGATTATCTCGCGATCGTAACGCTCGGGTTCGGCGAGATCGTGCCGCAGACGTTTCTCAATCTCACGCAGTTCACCAACGGTCCGAACGGGATCAGTTCGCTCGACCAACCCTCGATCTTCGGCAAGTCGTTCGGATTTAGCGCGACACCGTATTACTACGTCTTGCTCGTGCTCATCGTGCTCGGCATTCTCATCGCGGTGAATCTGCAGCGCAGTCGTCTCGGGCGCGCGTGGATGGCGATACGCGAAGACGAACTCGCAGCCCGGCACATGGGCATCAACACCACGGCCGCAAAACTCTCGGCGTTCGCACTCGGTGCCTCGTTCAGCGGGCTCGCCGGCGTCGCGTATGCGGCGAAATTGTCGCTCGTCTCGCCCGATCAGTTTCAATTCAACGTGAGCGTGCTCGTGCTCTCGATGCTCGTCCTCGGAGGCATGGGAAATATCGCGGGCGTGATCGTTGGAAGTTTCGTGCTCTCGTTCATCAATAGTTTTCTCTTGCCGCAATCGACGAATCTCGCGCACGCGATCGGTCTCGCAAACGTCGATTTCACGAATTATCGCTTCATGCTCTACGGCGTGATCCTCGTCGCGATGATGCTCTTTCGCCCCGAAGGCCTCATCCCGAGTCGACAACGCAAGGCTGAGTTTCACGAAGCGATGGCCGATCCGACACTCGCCCTGCAAGAACAAAGCGAATACGAAGGCGCGGCGCGAACGTAATGGCGGCACCGTTTTTCGAACTCACCAACGTTCGCCGTACTTTCGGCGGCCTCGTCGCCGTCAACGATCTTTCATTTAAGATCGACGCGGGAAGCATCGTCGCGATGATCGGCCCCAACGGGGCGGGAAAGTCGACCGTCTTCAATCTCATTACGGGCATCTACGCGCCCACATCGGGCACGATCGATCTCGAAGGCAAGACGCTTTGCGGCTTGCCGACGGATCGAATTACCGGGCGCGGCATCGCGCGTACGTTTCAAAATATCCGGCTTTTCGCATTCATGTCCGCGCTCGATAACGTGATGACGGGCCAACATTCGCAAATGCGCGCGAGCATGTTCGATTCGCTCGTGCATACGCCGCGCCAACGCAAGGAAGAACGCCGCGTGCGCGAGCGATCGCGCGAACTCTTGGCGTTCGTCGATCTCGAACGCGATGCCGATAATTACGCGCGCAATCTTCCCTACGGCAGCCAGCGTCGGCTCGAAATCGCGCGCGCGCTCGCGAGCGAGCCGAAGGTGCTCTTACTCGACGAGCCTGCCGCCGGCATGAATCCGCGTGAAAAAGACGATCTCATCGGCCTCATTGGGCGCATTCGCGCGACGGGTGTGACCGTCTTTTTGATCGAGCACGATATGAATCTGGTCATGCAAGTCAGCGAACGTATCACCGTTCTCGATCACGGCGAAAAGATCGCCGAGGGCTTGCCCGCCGACGTGCGCCGCAACGAAGCCGTCATCGAAGCGTATCTCGGCCGCGCGGAGACCGTCTGATGGCGTTGCTCGAAGTCGATGGGATCGATGCGTCGTACGGCCGCATTCGGGCGCTCCAAGGCGTCTCGCTTCGCGTCGAAGAGGGCGAGATCGTGACGCTCATCGGCGGCAACGGTGCGGGTAAGACGACGACGCTGCGCGCGATCAGCGGCCTCGTCAAACCGACGAAGGGCGCGATCCGATTCGCAGGTGACGACGTCTTGCGCGACACGCCCGATCGCATCGTTCGCCGCGGTGTTGGTCATTCACCCGAAGGGCGGCGCGTGTTCGCGCGGATGACGGTGCGCGAGAATCTCGAACTTGGCGCCTACACGCGCACGTCGAAAGCGGAAATCGCGAGTGATTTCGAGCGCGTGCTCGAGATTTTTCCACGGCTCAAAGAGCGGATCGCGCAGAAGAGCGGTACGCTTTCGGGCGGCGAGCAGCAGATGCTCGCGATGGCGCGCGCACTGATGTCGCGGCCGAAGTTGTTGATGCTCGACGAACCGTCGCTCGGACTCTCGCCGATTTTGGTGCAGACGATCTTCGGCGTCATTCGCGAGATCAACGCGCGCGGAACGACGGTGCTACTCATCGAGCAAAATGCGCGCCAGGCACTCGGCATCGCCTCGCGTGGGTACGTACTCGAAGTCGGCAAGATCGTGCACGAAGATACGGCAGCAAACCTTATGGCGAGCGAAGCCGTGCGCGCGGCCTATCTCGGCGGTGGCGCGGCGTGATCGCGCCGCGCGCGTGACGACGCTCGAGATCGCTCCTCTTCGCAGACCCGTTCGCGGCGACGTGCGCGTGCCGGGTTCGAAGAGCATCACGAATCGCGCGCTCTTACTCGCCGCGCTCGCCGATGGTGGTTCGCTTCTCGAGGGCGCGCTCGCGAGCGACGATACGGAGATTTTCTCTAGGGGACTCGCACAGCTGGGCATCACCGTCTCGCACGATGCGGTTCGGGAGTCATTCGCGGTCACGGGGACGGGCGGTCGTATTCCCGCCCACGAGGCCGAACTTTTCGTCGGCAATGCCGGTACGGCCGCGCGATTTCTCACGACGTATGTCGCGCTCGCGCGTGGCACCTATCGCTTCGATGGCGTTCCCGCGATGCGCGTAAGGCCGATCGGCGACTTGCTCGACGTTTTGCGCGCGCAAGGTGCGCGTGTCGATTGCACGTGCGAAGAGAATCGGTTTCCGTTCGAGCTTCACGCGAACGGGCTCCCCGGCGGTGCGATCACCATCGACGCACACGCATCGAGCCAACAACTCTCCGCGCTCTTACTCGTCGCACCCTACGCGCGTGACGGCATGACGTTGGCGGTGACGGGCGACCTCGTCAGCGAGCCATACGTGGAGATGACATGCAAGATGATGGCGCAGTGGGGCGTGAAAGTCGATCGCCGTACTTCTCGTGATTACGTCATCGCATCCGGCGGGCGTTACGCCGCGCGTCGATACACGATCGAACCCGACGCATCGAGCGCCTCCTATTTCTTCGCTGCGGCAGCTGCGAGTGGCGGTCGCGTATCCGTCGCGAACCTCACGCTACGGTCCTTACAGGGCGATGTGGAATTCGTGCGCGTCCTCGAGCGAATGGGAGCCGCCGTCGAAGAGCGCGACGGCGCGCTTATCGTTACGGGACCGAAGCAACTTCACGGGATCGACGTCGACATGAATGCGATCTCCGATACCGCACCGACGCTGGCCGCAATCGCCGCATTCGCAAGCTCTCCCGTGCGTATTCGTGGCGTCGAGCATATGCGATGGAAAGAGACGGATCGCATCGCCGCGATGACGACCGAACTGCGCAAGATGGGCGCGCACGTCGAGGAAGCGACCGACGGAATGACGATCGCGCCCGGACCACTCCATCATGCACGCGTCGCGACGTACGACGATCATCGGATGGCGATGTCGCTCGCCATCGCGGGCCTTCTCGGCGATGGCGTGGAGATCGAGAATCCCATTTGCACGAGCAAGACCTTCAAGACGTTTTGGGACGTCCTCGCCGATCTCGAGCGGCAGTCGCGCTAGCCGACGCTGGTCGCGCGTGCGCTCGCGAGATGATGCGCGCCGTACACGGCCTCGCCGCCGACGACCGTCGTGAGGATCTCGTACTGCTCGTCCCACACCGCAAAATCCGCGCGTTTGCCGACTTCGATCGTGCCGCACTCGCGCTCGATGCCGAGTAATTTCGCGGGAGCCGACGTCGCGCACACGATCGCGCGTTCGAATGGGAGCGACGCGTACGACATGAGATTGCGCACGCCGCGATCGCAGTGTAAGGCCGAGCCCGCGATCGTGCCGTCTTCGGCGCGGACGACGCCGCCTTCGATGCGATATCCGCTTCCGGCAGGCGCCATGTAATCGGTCGCGAGCACCATACGATCGCCGAGCGTGCGGTAGAGCACGTCGATCATCACCGGAGCGACGTGGAAACCGTCACAGATGACTTGCACGCTCGTGCGCGGTTCTTGCATGAACGCCGCGAGCAGCGACGGTTCGCGGTGGTCGAGCGGCGGCATCGCGTTGAACGCGTGCGTGAGCGTTCGAAAACCGAGACCGATCGCGAGCACGCCGTCGCGATATTTCGCCGACGTATGACCGGCCGAACACACGACACCCTGATCGAAAAAGAAGCGTGTCGTTTCATCGACACCGTCGACTTCGGGCGCCATCGTAATCATCACGAGCGCTCCACGACACGCATCGAGCAGGCTCTTCGCGCGTTCGCGCGTGGCCGGCACGAGCCAATCGTGACGATGGACGCGACGGAATTTCGGGTTGAGGAACGGACCTTCGAAATGGATGCCGAGGCAGCGCGCGCCGGTAAGCGTCGGATTTTCGGCGAGCGCGTGCGCGGCTTCTGCGGTCTCGCTTGCGGCGTGCAGCATCGACTCCCACGGAGCCGTCATGATCGTCGCGACGAAGCCCGTCGCACCTTGCTCCGCGTACGAGCGCGATGCGACGTCGACCGCATTTCCCTGATCGCGATTGAAGAGGACGTCGTTTGCGCCATTGGTATGGACGTCGATCATTCCGGGCGCGATCGTGCAGCCTGCAGGTAGGTGGAAATCGCTGGCACCATCGGCGTCGAGAATGGCCGCGATCCGTCCGTTTTCGACGGCGAGTCGCCCGACGTGCGCTGCCCCCGTACCGAGAGCGATGCGGGCGGGGCCGAGCGTGTAGGATCGTGACACGAGAACGCGCTTCGGGACCGTCGCGAGCCGAACCTCGGGCCACGTGTCGGTGTGACCGGAGTTAACGCCGACCGAACAAGCGAGCGAGCCCGCGCCGTAATCCCGACTCCGTTACGTCGTCGGTCGGGAGCGTCGCCGTGCGAACGAGGTCGGCATCGCGGCGCGCGCGCTCGGCGAGTCGATGCATGTGCTCGTCGGCGTGGGCGTGCAGCGTCTCGCGAAGTGCGCCGAGTTCGTTCCACCCCGCTGCGGCGCGTTTGGTTTGCGCGGCTTCGAAATAATCGAGTGCGGAGATCGTGAAGATACGCGAAATAGCGATCGCACGTTCACGGACGTAGCGACTCGCGAGTTCGACGACCGTCCGGCGCTCGCTCGCGGATTCGTTATCGGCGATCGTATGCGCGAGCAGCATCGGTTTACCGAATTCGGCGACGCGCGCGTAGAGCGCGAGTTCGCGATCGGAGAGTTGTCGCGAGAAGAGTCCGAGAATCTCGCTGCCCGCATGTGCCGCCGCGAGCGCGATCTCTTCGGCGTCGGGGTTGCCGCTATCGAACGCGGGAGCGTGCACGAGCACGAGTTCGCGCGGCATCTTCCAGGGCGTTTCGATGAGCACGGGCGATCGCGCGGCTTGCGCCATCGCATCGCTCGTGGAAATCTCGTTCCATTCGCCTTCGCTTAGAAGCGCATACGCGCGTTCGCGTTCGCCATATCGGACGTGCACGGGAAAGATCGCTTCGCTCCCACCCTCGTCTTGTAAGATGCGCGTGCCCGCAATCGCGTTGATGAGGCTCGACTTTCCGCGTCGTAGCGCCCCGAGCACGACGACGCGATAGCGCTCGGGCCGCAACCCGCGATCGTACGCGTCGGCATCGAACGCAAACGTGCCCGCATCGCGTGCGGTCGTGATGATGCTCGTGCGTGTCGCATCGTACGAGAGGTCGACCGCGCCGTCGGCCGCATGCGAGAGCCGTCGTTCCGTGTCGAGACCGACGAGCGCTTCGTCGATCGTTGCGAGCGATGCGACGACTCCAGCGAGCCGCTGAGAAGCTGCGACGCGAGCGGTCGCATCGTTCGCGCGATCGAGCGCGCGAACGATCGGCTCGAGCGTCTCCGCGCGCGCGACCGTGCGCTCGCGTTCGATTGCAGCCGCGGCATCGTCGTAGATGCCTGCGATTTGCGTGGCGAGATCGGCGACGAACGTCGCGACGTCGGCTTCGAAACTCGGAAAGAACGTCGCATAGAGATCCTGGCCGAGTTCGCGTTTCATGTACGTGCCATAGGCGTGTGCGGCAAAGCCGCGCGTAACGGCGTGGACGAACGTGACGGTCGGGCCACCGATCGCTCCGAGCACGATCGTCGATGCGATCCCGCTCGCGAGATCGCGCGACCACGCACCCGTGCCCGGCACGCCGCCTAAACGCAGCGCCGCGAGATCGGCCACGCGGACGTCGCTGCGCGATTTCGCGATACTCGCAAGTGCGCGCGCGACGTGTCCGGCCACGTCGGTTGCAAACGCGCTCCAAACCGGTGCGACCGTCGCATCGACGAGGCTGTGAAATTTACCGCGATCGCGGATGCGTTCGATATCGGCGACGTCGATCGCGGCACCGAGAGCGCGCGTCGCGCGCGCGGCGAGGGCGTCACCCTGTTCGACGATCCACGCACGCCGTTGCGAGCCCGCACGCGAAACGTCGTCACGTTCGCGGCCGAGCGCGCGTTCGCGTTCGACGAGTTGCGCCGAGGCGCGCCGTACTTCGGAGCTTAATGATTCGGCGCTCGTTTCGGCGAGCACGCCCGCACGACGAACGCGTGCCGCCGTCTTCGCGGCGAGTTCGTGTAGGACGGCAATCGTGCGATCGACGCGCGCGCTCTGCGCCCGGCGTTCGAGCGACGACTCGAGGCCCGCGATGAGCGCGGGAAAGCCGCTGCCCATCCGCAACACGTCGTCGCCGTCGAGCGAGCCTGCCGCATAATCGCGCGCGCTCACGCTGAAGACTTCGGCATCGGGCGCGAAGCGGCGCGCTCGCTCGACGATTCGCGCACGTGCCGCATCCCAAGCCTCGCGACCGTCGGTCTCTCGCATGCGCCAGAGATCGATCTTCGTTTGCACGATGAAGATCGTGCGCACGTGCTCGCCGATGAGCCCGAGAAACGACGCGTCGCCCTCGGTAAACGGCTGTTGCGTATCGATGAGATACAGCACGGCATCGGTGCGCGGAAGATAGGTCAGCGTCGCGCGTCGATGCGCGGGATTGAGCGATGCGAGCCCGGGCGTATCGGCGACGGTAAAACCGGATTTCAGAAACGGCGAGTCGATCGAGACGACGACGAACGACGGCGCGGAATCTTCATCGGCGGTCGCGTCGTGGAGCGCGCCGCGTTCGTCGCCTTTGCCGACCGCGACGAAGCGCGAGAGTCGATCCATCGGGATGCGCTCTTCGCGGCCCGAGGGATATTTCGCAACCGCCGACTCTTGCACGCCGTACTGAAGTTCGGTGATCGTCGCCGTCGACGGATTGATGTCGACGGCGAGGAGACCCGCGATACGACCGCCGGCCTCGTAGCGAACCTTGCCCAAAAGCGCGTTGAGCAGGTACGATTTTCCGCTCGAAAATTCACCGACGACGGCGAGCGTGAAGCGTCGCACGAGTCGCTCGCGCGTAGCGCGGAGCAGTGCGAGATCGTCCTCGCGCGTGGGCCATGCTTCGAGCGCTTGGCTCGTAAGTAGCGACTCGACGGCATCGAGTGCGGAGACGAGGTGCGCGGGAGCGTCAGGCATCGTTTCCGATGATGCGCTTTGCGTGAGGCTCGAGGAACCGACTTACGTCGGAATTGCCGTCGCCCGGGCGAGTGCGAATGCGTCGTCGCACGACACGGCGACACGTGAGATCGTGCGGTGTGCGCCGCCGTGCGGGCGTACGAGCGGGATCGCGAGATCGAGGACGACGACGGGCGTTCCATCGACGGCGAACGACAAACCATCCGCACGATGTTCGCGACTCCACGCTCGCGTATCGAAGTTCGTACGCGTCACGCGCGCGGCCGCGATGTGTGCGAGCGGAATGTCGGCCGTGCGAAAGACGCCGAGGACGAGATGTAGCGTTCCGTCGACGATGCGGTGCGGGCGCATGCGAAACGTCGCGTAGAGCCCGATTCCCCACACCATTGCGTAGATGTTGACGAAGTCGTCGAGCACGCGCCACGGCCAGTACGCCGGCGGAATGATGATGTCGACGGCGATCATCGATGGGATGAGGAATACCGGTAGCGCGAGGAGCATCGGCAGCGTACTCGCCGTTTTCATGAAGCCGAAGCCGGCGGGAAGCGGTCGCCGAAATCCGCCTGCGAGAAATCGCAGCGCCGCACCCATGACGGTCGTCTCGACCGCCAAAAAACGCGCGGCTCTCGGGTCGGCGACACGGGCGTACGCGCGCGCGAGACGCTCCTCCGGATAGGCGTCTCGATCGTGCGCTTCGCGCAAGGTCGAGATGACGAGCCATGCGACGATGGCCGCTTCACACGCGCCGATAACGAGGATCGCCCCGAACGGTAGAGCGTGCGATGCGAACGCTTCGAACGACACGACCGCTCCAACGACGAGGACGATGAAGCGCGTCCACGGCTCGCGCCCACGCGCGACTTCGATACCGGTCATCGCGAATTGGGCGCCAAAGCCGAGCGCGGCTGCAACGCGCCGTGACACGGCGACCAACCACGCGTACCAAAATGGAGCGAGCCAAGCCACGAGCATCAGCGCGATCGAGAGAACGATCGCAGCACTTCGCACCGATAGCAAAACCTTCAGCGTCATCGTCGAGACGAAGGCGTTACTGCGCGCGGATGTCGCCGCGGGTCAGAGCGAACTCGGTACGACGGGCGAACAGCCATCGGCGGAACCGACGGGTGGTGTCGTCGGCAATGGCGGCGTTTCGGTGATCCCGAATTCGAGCGGATAGAACGAACCGCCGTCGGTCATCGTGACGATCGTCGAGGCGCCATTCGAGTGCGGGGGCAGTGAGTATGCCATCACGCCATACGCCTGCGAAAGCCGCGCGCAGCCCACTTCTTTGAGTTGGCCATCGATGACGAACGTGCTGCGCACGGGGCCGCCGAGCGGCTTCTCGTAGAAGTAGACGAGTTGCGACGCATCGGTCGGATTGTGCAGCGCGAACGTCATGCGTCGTGCGACGCCATAATCGCCGAAGTCGTGTCCGTCGTCGTGTGGATCGACGTTCGCGGGTGTCGGAATACGGCCGCCGTAGCGCACGATCGGCGGCGGTGCGCCAACCGCGTACGTCGTGTCGATCGTACCGTAGCTCGCGAGATCGAAGGTGCCATGCCGATGGTGTCCGTCGAAGGCGACGCGCGGGCCGGCGAGATACGCATCGGGCTTCGCACCCGCCGGCGACGCGACGACCGAAATCGAGACGGGTCCTCCGGCGACGACGGTCGCATCGACAACGCCCGCAACGACTTCGCCTTGGATGAGCAACGCGTGGCGGACGACGAATGGGCGTCCCGGCACGATGTCGACGATCGTGCCCTCGTTGTTCTGCCGGTAGTGCAGATAGTCGCGCGAAACGGCGTGGCCGACGCTCATCACGTCGGGATCGGGCCCAGCTGCGGAATCGACGAGATGCACGCGGGCAGCGACGTTTGCGGTGAGCACGACGTCGAGATCGCGCGGGACACCGATATCGGAGTGATAGTAATAGAGGCGCGCGGCACGAGCGAGCGCGACATCGCCGCGATAGATGATCCCTTCGCTCAAAAGATATTCCGGATCGTCGCTGAGGTAGAGCAGTCCGGGATCGGCGTGGGAGGTCGGCGCGCTATTGAGGACGACGAGCGTCACACCGGTAACGGGCGCCGACGTTTCGTTCCCGACGATCGAGACGCTGACGCTGACCGCCGCTCGCGTTCCCATCGCCAGCGGTATCAGCGGCCACGGATTGATCGGCCCGAACGTCGGCGACGCGCCCGGGCGCAACGTCGGACGGATCGCGCGATCGAGTGCGGCGCGAATTTTCTCATCGAGGAATGCCGGTTCCGCAAACGGTGAGCCCGTGATATCCAGCGTGAGCGTGGCGGGGATCGAGCCCGCGGCGGGAAGCGGCCCGGCCGCAATCGGCGCGAGCGGTTGCACGGGCTCCGTCGCTCGCGCTGCCGCAGAACCGATCAAGCTTGCGAAGGCGGTCACGGCGACGATTGCCGCGTATCGCCGGGAGCACTGCATCAATTCAGACATGCGAGCTTCAGCTGCGAATCAGCGCCAGTGCCTCATCGCGGTGTTGTTCCATGAGTTCTTTCGTATCGCCCTCGACGTTGAGTCGCAGGAGCGGTTCGGTGTTGGATGGGCGGACGTTCATCCACCAATCGGCATACTGGACCGTGACGCCGTCGAGGTGATCGATTTCGGCATCGTGATAGTGCGCCTGTAATTCCGCGAGCTTCGCGGGAATATCGTGCACGCGCGAATTGATCTCACCCGACCGCGACCGACGATCGATCGGCGCGATCACCTCGCTCACCGGTTTTGCGGCATCGCTAAATACTTCGAGACATTGTAAGAGCGCGATCATTCCGGAATCGGCAAACCAATTATCGCGGAAGTAGAAATGGCCCGAGTGCTCGCCGCCGAAGACGATATTTTCATCGCGCATCGTTTTCTTGATGAGCGAGTGGCCGACTTGCGAGCGAATCGGCACGCCGCCCGCATGTAAAATCGCTTCGGGAACGCTGCGGCTGCAGATAAGATTGTAGAGAATTTTTCCGCCGGGGACGCGTTTGAGCGTATTGATCGCAACGAGTGCGGTCACGATATCGCCGCCGATGAGCTCGCCTTTTTCATCGACGATGAACATCCGGTCGGCATCGCCATCGAAAGCGACCCCAATATCGCAGCCGTTGTCGAGGACGGCTTTTTGCAGGTCGACCATGTTCTCAGGCTCGATCGGGCTCGCTGGGTGATTGGGAAACATCCCGTCGAGTTCGAAGAAGAGCGGCGTGACGTGACACGGCAGATGCTTGAAAACGTACGGTACCGTAAGACCGGCCATGCCGTTCCCGGCGTCGATTGCGATCTTGAACGGCTTGATCGCGGTACGCTCGACGAACGTGAGACAATGCTCGGCGAATGCATCGAGCACGTCGCGCTTGGAGACCGTTCCGGCTTTGGCGGCCGGCGGGTTGAAGGTGCCGCTCGCGATGCGGTCGCGAATCGCGCGCAAACCCGTATCGAACGAGATCGCCTGCGCGCGATCGCGCGTGAGCTTCATTCCATTATAATTCGCTGGATTGTGCGATGCCGTAATCATGACGCCGCCGGCGAAATCGTATTTGCCGACGGCAAAATACAGCGCGTCGGTCGAGACGAGGCCGATATCGGTAACGTCCGCTCCCGCCTCGTTCGCGCCGCGCGCGAACGCTTCGAAAAGATCGACGCCCGTGGGCCGCATATCGCGCCCGACCACGACGGACGTGACTTTTAATTCATCGACGAATGCGCGACCGATCTTGTACGCGAGATCGACGTCGAGTTCGCCCGGGCTAATGCCCCGAATATCGTAGCTTTTAAATATATCGGGAACGATCGTCATCGACATTACGGGCGCCGTTCGGTCAGGTACGAGCGAGTCCTGGAGCCGTGCCGGAGGCATCCCAATCGTGGTCGATGCGAAATCGAGGATCGCACGCGCGACATCGTCTGCGCGTTCTTCATGTACGAGCAAGCCCGCATCAGGAAACGTCACCACGCGCCCATCGCGCGCGAGACGCACGAACGCCTCGGCATTTTCAACGGGACTCGTCACCGGCGATTTCTTGCCCCATACGAGGAGCAGCGGCGATTCGACGAACGGTAAATCGCGTGCCACATCGACGTTGAGCGCGCCACCGACGAATTGTGCTGGAACGAAGCGAGCTCCCGGTTGGTGCGTGACCGCGTAATAGTGATCGACGATCTCCGGCGTCACCGATGCTTTATCGGCATACGATTGGAAGCCGAGAAACCAACGAATCGTGGGCTTGGCCGAAAGCGCGTTAAAGGCGGCTTCACCCGCAAGTGGCGACCGGAAGATCGCGCCGACCGCGCGCTGCGCGGCGGTCGCTTCTTTATCGAGAATGCCGGCGAGGCCGGTCGGTGCGATCGTAACGAGGGCTTTTACGCGATCGGGCGCGCGCACGGCCGCGCGAATCGCGAACGCGCCACCCATCGAGCTTCCCACGAGTACGAGCGGACCATGGGTTAACGCGCCGATCGCATCGACGATCTGTTCGACGAAGAGTTCGCTCGAGTACGCGAGATCGGGCATGGCCGAGAGCCCGCATCCCAAGAGATCGAATGCGACGACGCGGTGATCCCGCGCGAGAAGCGGCGCGATTTTGCGATATTCATACGACGAGGCGCCCGCGTAGATACCGTGGACGAGCAAGATCTCGGGGCCTGCACCGAGCTCCGTTGCGAATATCTCGTATCCGCGCCATTGCCACGGGATGCGAACACCGCCGAGATGATTGAGCGGGAGAGCCTCGTTGCGGAGCGATCGGTTGAGGATCGCCGCGGCTCCGGTTACGCCGGCGAGTGCTCCGAGTGGTCGAAGCGCTCGGCGTAGAGTCTCTGGCAATCCCACAATCCAACCATTCTCACAAAAGCCGAAGGGCCATTTCGCGATGTTCGTACAAAGTAAGGCGTAATGTTCGAGGAGTTGGCGCTAGCAGGGGAGCGTAGCCCGGGCGACATGGCCGATGGCGTCTTACTCGTTGTTGATACGAGTGAAGGCCGCTTGACCTATGTCAGCCAGGAAGCAAGCACGCTCTTCGCCACGCCCGCTGAGGGCCTCGCCGGATCTGCCGCTTCGACGCTGATTCCCGAACTCGTATCCCTTGCTTCGCGCGACTTCGAAACGCGGATCGCGACCGCCGTCGGTGCTCGCGATGTCAGCGTCCGGGTTCGTGCCCTCGCGGGCGCCTCGCCTGCAACGATGGTAACGTTGCGTTCGATCGTGTCGGAGCGCGCGATCGTGTCGCGTGGCGCGCGACTGGAATCGCTGTGGACGCTCGTCGTGCGTCGTGGTCTCGGCGGCGCCGAACACGTCCGCGCGATTTTACATGAAGCGCTCGCGGGAATCGGCCTCGAGCGCGCGTCGCTCGCGCGCGTCGATGGCGATGCGCTCGAAATCGAAGAGACCGATACGGGGCCAGCGATCGCGACTCGGATCGCGATCGATCGGACCGTCGCGGGCGCAGCGGTATTGCGGTCGGGGACCTTTGCCGTGCTCGATACGGCGGAGTCGGCGGAATTCACCGCGCATGCCGATGGCTTGCGTTGCGTGCTCGCATCGGCATTTCGTGTTGGCGACGAACGATACGTCCTCACGTTCGGCTCGACGCTGCCACGATACGAACCGTTCGGACTCGACGATTGGCGCTATGTCGATACCGTCGTCGAAGCGCTCTCGCGTGGGATCGAGCGGCGCGAAAGCGACGCACGAATTCAGCGATTGGCCTACGTCGATGCGCTCACGTCGCTGCCCAATCGCGTCGCGTTGCACGCACGTCTCGATGAAGCGCTTGCCGAATCCGAGCGCGTCGGTGCGCGAACCGCCGTGCTGTTTCTCGACATCGACGGATTCAAATCCGTCAACGATACCGTCGGTCATCGGGGCGGCGATATCGTCCTTGCGGAAGTCGCACAGCGATTACGCGGAACGTTGCGGCGGGACGAGTACATCGGCCGACTCGGCGGCGATGAATTTGCCATCGTGATGCCGCATATTACCGACCGTAGTGAGATCTCATCAATCGCGCAACGCATCGGCGGCGTCTTGACCTTCCCATTCGGCGTCGATGCTTACCGGTTTTCGCTCAGTGCGAGTATCGGCGTCGCGATCTTTCCCGACGATGCCGCCAACCGTGACGAATTGCTCGCATGCGCGGATGCTGCGATGTATTCGGCCAAGGGCGATGGCGGATCGCGCATCCGTTTCGGCGACGACGAAGCCGACCCCACGCGAGCGATCTCCAGTGCGAACGCGAGTTTCGCCGATGAATCGCGCGACGTCGGATACCTCCTGTGTTATCAGCCGATTCTCGATGTTTCCGCGGGGCGCGTGCTCGCGGTCGAAGCGCTCATTCGGCGCATCCATCCGGTCCACGGCCTCCTCGCGCCCGAACGCGGCTGGTCGATCGCCGAAGACGAAGCGGGCCGTCGCGCGCTCGATCGTTGGGTTCTGCGCGAAGCGACGACGCAGGCGAGAGCCTGGCATTTGGCCGGATCGCCGATTCGCATCGACGTGAACCTCGCGGCATTCGATCAGCGCGACATCGATGCGCTCCTTGCCGACGAGACGCTCGCAAGCGACGTGCGGCGACTGCGCATCGAAATCGTGCCGGAGCAATTCGCCGACGTCGACCGTCGCGAACAGCTGGTCGCGTTCGTCGATCATTGCGCGCGAAACGGCATCGGTCTCGCACTCGATGGATTCGACGGCAGCCTCGGAACGCTCGCCTCGCTCTCACATTTGCCGATCGACGCGGTGAAGTTGGAGCGTCCTCTCGTCGATAGTATCGGGGGGAACGGCACGGCACGCGCCGTGATCGAGGGAACCGTCATCGTTGCGAAGTCGCTCGGCTGGAGCGTGATCGCGAAGGGGGTCGAAACGGCGACACAACAGGAAGCGCTCGTTGCCCTGGGATGCGATGGCATCCAAGGTTTCTTCATCGCGCATCCGATGACCGCGATGGATCTCGGAACGTGGTTGCGCGAACGTGACGCGATCGGACGGCAAGCATGATCGCACGTCTCGCGGTCGCATTCGCCCTCACAGCTTTTTGTGCCATCTTTGCGGCTTCGGCTGCGCGAGCGGCGGACTGCCCTTCATCATCGGGCGGTCGGGTCGTGCTCGCGTCCGACGCCATGGATCCCGACGTCTTCCTTTGGGATTCCCGAACGCGGATGGTCGACTACGCCGCCGGTCAATGGGGCAACACCCGCGCGATTTTTGCCCACACGATCCTCGCGCGTCCCGGCACGCAGGCCATGGTCGTGTCGTGCGTTTCCGCCGCCGTGCGCACGAAAGTCGGCCCGGGCGACGACGATGCGATCGGCGTGAAGTTGCTCAGCGGTCCCCATCGCGGTCGTTACGGCTGGGTGCTTTCGAGCGATATTCACCTCCGAGCGAACGTCGCGATGCCGAGTTCCGTCGGAACGCCCTCCGCCGAGGCGCGCCGCGACCCCGAGGTTAAGCACTAAACCAACGATTCGCCTCTCAGATGCGACACTTGGCGCTTGCCATGGTGGTCGAAGGCAAGTAATATTCGCGTTGGCCCATGATGGGCCGCGTCGTTTCACTCGCACGATCGACCTTAATGCAAGGGATTTTGCGAGATACGACTTTCGCATGAAAAGGAGTTTCTTTGCTGTCTCGTCGTCTATTTTTCTTTGCCTTCGCACTTACGATCGCGGTCGGCGCGAACGTAAATGCCGCCTCCGCGCAACCCGCACCGGCGGCCTCGCCGTCGGCCGTTCCCGCGAATCCCAAGCCCGTCGCGACGGCGGCTGCCACCGCCGCTCCGGCCCCGACGGCGACCCCGTACAAGTTCATCACGTTTACCGGCTCGTCGATCGATGCCGGGATCACGACCGTTCTCGGCAGCGACAAAGCGCGCTTCGTCAACGGTAATCCCGCGCGCGTATTCGACGGCGGCAACGGCCCGTTCCAAGATTACAACAGCTCGCGCATCCTCGCGCCGGCAAACGATTTCGTGAACGTGCCCGTCCTGCAGCACGCGATCGTGAACGTCAATATGAATGGCCCGTTCATCGGCGGTCGTATCGAATACGGCTTCGGTCCCGACTTCGACGCGGTCGCATCCAACGGCCAATCGCACTCGGGTAACGGCCCGATCCAGGCGTATCTCCAAGCGGCGAAGGGTCCGATCACCTTCATCGCCGGTAAGTTCTCGACGCTCGCCGGTGCCGAAGTCATCGAAGCGCCGGGCAACACGAATTACTCGCGTTCGTATCAGTTCGGCAACGCCGTTCCGTTCACGCACACGGGCGTGCGCCTCACCTATGCCTACAACCCGAAAATCTCCGTGATCGTCGGCGCCAACAACGGTTGGGACGACACGAAATTCGTCGGCAAGAAGAAGACCATCGAAGCCGGGCTCGCGCTCACGCCGTCGCCGGGTTACGCTCTCAACCTCACGACGTACAACGGCAACGATTTCGCCGTGTTCGGGAACCCCGCCATCATCAGCAATCGTATGCTGTACGATGCGGTCCTCACCGTTCACCCGACCTCGGCGCTCACGCTCGTCGGAAATTACGACAACGGCACGCAACTCGCGGATAACACGAATTCGTTTTCGACCGCGCATTACAACGCGATCGAAGGCATCGCGACGTACCAAGTCAATTCGCAATACGGCGTTTCGCTACGTAAGGAATCGTTCCACGATACCAACGGCTTCCGCAGCGGCATCGCGCAGCGCGTTCAGTCGAGCACGGCGACGATCAACTACACGCCCAATTCGACGTACATCATCCGCGGCGAGTATCGCATCGACAAGAGCGACGTCAACGCGTACCAGTTCCGCAACGACACGGGCGGCATCGGCCGCAACTTCCAACCGACGTTCGGTCTCGAAGCCGTCGTTAAAT
>JANYGA010000040.1 GCA_025359485.1 Rhodospirillales bacterium
CGAGCAGCGAGGCGCACGTAACGAAACTGACGTTTCCGAATGAGAGGTGGCCGAACGCGGCGACGGGTAAGATTGAGGCCGCAAACGCAACCTCGGAGCCGATGAGCTTCTTGATGCCCAGGCGCGTGTTCGCGAAATAGAGCAGCGGAAGGGTGAGCGAGCCGCCACCGATCGAGGTCAAACTGATCGCAACTCCGACGAAAAATCCAATCGCAGCGACGCGTACGCGGAGTGCCGTCGTCCACGTGATCGTTTCCGTGATCGGCTCGCTGACAAGACCTCTCTTCGTTTTAAGAATATTGACGAACGGCGTAATCGCCAGCGTGATGGCCGAGACGAACAGCGCGATCCCCACGAGATGGCGGACCATAACGTCGAGCGCGTGCATGTCGAGATGCTGCGTCAACCAAAAAAAAGTCGCCAAACCGAGACAGACGCCGGGAAATCCACCCGCGACGAGCGTTGCGATAAGACTTAGTGACGTCGTCCCCTGGCGCCAATGGACGAACCCGCCGACGAGTTTCGTCGGCACGCTGTAGGCGAGATCGGTGCCGACCGTTGTTAAGGGCGTAAAGCCGAAAAACAACATCAGGATCGGTGCGGTCAGGGAGCCGCCGCCGACTCCCGTCAAGCCGACGCATAGACCGACGAAAAGTCCCACGAGAGACATCAACGGATTCACGTTCGGGCACTCGCTACACGGCATCCAGACGAGAATACTAAATTACCTTTAAGCATATAAGCTCCACGGCTGGCGAGCTGCGAAGTGTTTAGGTTAACGCTCGTAAAGCGAGGCGACTACTTTCGAGATCCCCAAATTATTGAATGGCGATTGCGTTCGATGAAAAAAAGAAAAAAATCTGATAACAAATATTACTTATTAGAGAACTTACGCTACTGAAGTGATCGGTCGCACTATCATGTAACGAATCACCGTACAAAGCAATAGGTCTGGACGGTAACAATATCGCCAACATACGTATAGAGATGTTTTGCCATCATACAATAGGCCCTACGGCTCATCGATCTTCTCGCAAACGGCTTTTCGCCGGACGACGGCTTCGAGTACAATCTCTGTGGCGGCTTTTTTTATTTGATGATTGCGAATCGCCGCCGCTCGCTGGCTCGACTTTAAAAATTCGACCGGCTTCGACTCCGAAAGGCTCTTGACAGATGCGGCTCAGCTCCTTCCGCGGCACGACGGTCGTCACGCCGAAACCACGCAAAAGATTTCCGTGGGTTCGCGTTTTGATCGCTATCGTGATCCTGGCCATCGCGGCATACTTGATCCTACCGAACGTCAATTTCGTACGGGCGGACGCGGAGGTTCGTGGCTACCTCGTGCCCGTCACGCCCGAATTCCGCGCACGTCTCGACACGTTGCTCGTCGGCTGTAGCCGCAGCGTGCGGGCCGGCGAGCCGGTCGCAATCGTGAGCAATTTTCTCTTGCAAGCCGATTACAAGCGACAGTACCTCCAGAGCCAAGCCGATTTTCAACGACAGTACCTCCAGAGCGAAGAGCAGTCGCAACTCGCGAAGAGCGCGCTCGAGCAAAACGTTGCGACGTCCCGCGCCAATGCCGCGGCGCTGCATGAGAAGTACATGGCGGCCTCGCTCGACGCACAGCGCTTGCAAGGCGAATATGCCTCGTACGACCAGGCGTATAAAGCCGGCGCCGTCGCACGGGTTACCCGCGATGCGAAAAGCGTCGAATTACGCGGATCGCAGGCCGTAGCGGCAGGTGCTCTCGAAGCTTGGACAGCGTCCAAACTGCTGACACGACAGATCGGCGCGGCCCAAGAATCTCGCATCGTGGCATCGCAAAACCTCCTTCGCCAATCGCAAATATCGCAAGCTCTCCTCGATCAATCGCAAGACGTAGAGAAGCGCCTGGGCAAGGAATCGCTCAAAGCACCCGTGAGTGGCGATATCGTGGACTGCGTCGAACGTCCGCAGAACGTGATCGAAGCGGGCACGCCGATCCTCAATATCTTTCCGCACGACAAAGCGTACGTCGTCGCGTACTTCAACCCCGATGCCGTCGCGAAGGTCCACATCGGCGCGAAAGCCGCCGTGAGCATCACGGGCCTCTCCCACAACGTTGCGGGCCGCGTGGCTTGGATCTATCCAAATCTCGATGCGTTGCCACCGCAACTGACGCGATTCTTCTGGCAGCGCGTTCAATTTTCCGAATACCGGCCCGTCAAGATCGTGCTCGTCGGACTCGGCGCCCGCGAGCGCGAACAACTCTACTATAACGCCCAGGCGCGCGTTAGCATCGCAACACCACGGCAGTTTGGCCTGTGGTAGGAGGGACGACGATCGTCGAAACGGAGCTGTTATTACGGGTGCTCGCGTTCATCCCTAAAGACGCGCACCTATCGCCCGCATGGGAAGCGCGCTCGCGATTAGGTGCCGTTTACGGCGGCGAGCGTGCGGGCTTCGATGAAGACCGACTCCACGAAGCGCTCGAGACGCTCGCGAATCGCGGGTTTCTCGAGCGCATTTTCGTCGAACGCCTTACGACGTGCCCTACGTGCGAGAGCCACGCGATCAACGTCCACGAAGCGTGCGTGACCTGCGGTTCTTCGAATCTCAAACGAATCGTTACCTACTTCCATTTCCGTTGCGGTTTCGTCGGCCCCGAGGGCGCGTTCGCCAAAGATCCCGGTGGTCTGCGCTGTCCCAAATGCAAGGGGCTGCTCGTCGATCTCGGGACGGATCACGACAGTCCCGGCGTGATGTTCGAATGCGCGAAATGTGCCGCGATGTTCCAAAATCCGGAGATCGGCGTACGATGCCTATCGTGCGGAGCGGCGTTTACCGCAGGCGCCGTGGACGAGCTCCACCACCGCGACGTCTTCTCGTATCGGCTGACCTCGCGGGGTGATGCGGCGCTCGCCCGCGGCGCCATCGAAAACGAATTCGCATGACGGAACTCGTTCATCGCGTTATCGTTACGCTCGACAGCTACTACGTCTGGTCGATGTTCGCGGCGCTTCCGCGTCTCATGTCGAGCTCGAGCCTGCTGTTCTGGTTGATAGTATATATCTTCGTGCGTTTTCAGTTTCCCAATCTCGCGCTCTACGCGGGGTATTTCTTGGGTCGCCGCTGGTTCGAACCACCACCGTATAAGCGCTACGCCGGCAACCAACCGCTCATCTCGTTTTTGATTGCGGGCCGCAATCCCGGAACGAGCATCGTCACGTGCATCGAGTCGATCCTCCGCAGTAATTATCGGAATATCGAAATCATTTTCGCAGACGATAAGTCGACCGATAACAGCATCGAACTCGCTCGCCAATTCGAACGCAAGGCGAACGTTCGCGTCATCGGCAATGCGAATCATAGCGGGAAAGCGGCGAATTTAAATCTGGCTTTCATGTTCGCTCGTGGCGAGTTCGTTTTCATCCTCGACGCCGACAGCGAAATCTTACCTGACACCGTCGACAACATGTTACCGTACTTCGAAGACCCGACGGTCGCCGGGGTTTCACCGAGCATCTTCGTACGCAATCCGAGCGACAGCTTTCTCACGCGTTGCCAGCAGATGGAGTACGTCATGTCGTACGTCATGGCGCAGCTGTGGCGCGATCGTCTGGGGATCATCGTGACGCTCTCGGGCATGGGGACGCTCTTTCGCATGACGGCCCTGCGCCACATCGGCGGGTGGGATATGGGCCTCGGCGACGACGCCGATAGCACGATTCGCCTGCGCAAGGCACGTTGGAAACTGCGCACGTCGCTGCGGGCGCATCTCCTAACGGAAGTTCCCGTGACGCTCAAGCATCTCACGAGTCAACGGGCGCGATGGACGCGGAATATGATCAAACAGCGCGTCCGCAAACACCGGGATCTCGGGTCGTTCCGCTTCGGGTTGGTCAACGGTCTGATGTGGTACGACCAGATGCTCAATCGAGTGATCCACCCGTATCTATTCGTTGGTTTACCGATTTTGGCGCTCGTTCTCTTCAGAACGACCGATATTCCGGTGCTCTTCGTCTCGCTCTACGGCTACACCACGTTCTTCTTCGCGCTCGATCTGCTCATCGCGCGCGACATGACGCGGCGCGGACCGTCGCTCGGCAACTTCTGGGTGATCCCGTTTTACAGCCTCTTTCGCATTCCGATCCTCTGCGTGCGCCTCACGCAGATCCTCCGCGAACTGCTCATGATCGATCCGTGGCATCCGTACGTTCCGCGACGTATTTGGGACGCGATACCGCACCACTAAAGGCATGGGCGCGCCGCGATTTTGCGCGGTCGGAACCTTCCGGAGCTTTCAGAAAAAGAGATAGCGGTGGAAGTGCACGCGGTACGGCGTGGTCGGCGTGAAATTACCGAGAAGAAAAGCAGCACCCACGCCCAATGAACGATACGCGTGCTTTCGCTTACGAAACTTGTTACGCAGGTGTGTCTCGAAAGCTCACGTGCCAGTTGTGATGAGCCAAAAAATTCTTAAGAATATCGAGGTCTCAACACAATCATCCCTGGTGATGCGCTGATGCCGACATTGCGTAGCGGCGGCAAGATCGTACTAGCATCGGTGGGATCCACGTCGGAGCTCGGCGCGGAACGCGCGGAAGTCGAAGTGTATCTAGCGCGCGCCAGTACGTGGTTTCAGCACGATTTCGATCAACTTGAGTTATTTGAGAACGACATTGCGAGCGTCGCGCATCGAAAGATGGCGACGTTCGCACAGTTCACGATGACGCCCGAGTGGATCGCACCGGCAAAAATAGAAATGCGCTACGCCCCGCCGACAACACGACGTGGCAGCAGTCATCGCGGCGCAGGCGCAATTGCCGCGGTAGCGACATCATCGGCACGCTCTGGGGCCGCTTTTCCATCGTCGCCGGCATCGTCGGCGATACGAACGTCCTCCCGGCAACACTGAGTCGTCGAACTATCGCTTCAGCGATCACCGGCGCGCAGGAACTCGACGAGGCCTGGGATAGCGATCCTGCAGCACTGGTTGTGTTCATGCGCGACGGGGCTGCAGCGGCGGAGGTGACGTTACGGCCCTTTAGTGCCATTAAAGGCGGTACGCTTACCGATCGCGATCGCGAAACGCTTGAAACCGCTTTGCGTGCGTGGAAAGAGGTCGATCAAGATACGCTTGACGTCCTCGTTAACAATCTGCTCGAGAACGGCCTGAACGATCGGGGCTGGGCATTTGCATCGTACGACGCGATTCTCGATGCGCGCGAGCGACAGAAGAAGACCAAGCTGGAAAACGGTAAGCGATATAGCGCGGCATCGTTTGGAGGATCGCGATGAAGTCCATCGCTCGGTCCACCGGCTCGCAAATTTGTTCGCCGATATTTTTCCGACCGAAGAGCAGCGCCGACGACGCAAGGGTCGCGCGGCTCCGGTAATCGCAATCCAGGAATTGGAGTACGATCTCATCTCCGGCGCGACAGGCGTCTGATATGCACTGGGATCGTGGGCCGATACCGTGCGCGACGAGGCCACCCTAACCTCGCGGGAGATTCTCGCATATCACCCAGCGCGGCAAGGCGTCGAAAAACGGCTCGGCCGCCATCTCGTTGCGCTGCTCGAAGCATCGCGTCACGCTGAGGGTATCGCTGTGCGCCGCATCGCGGAAATCTTCGACGAACTGCACCTAACGGTGGAAGAAGCCAATCCGGGGCGGACACAAGACCGTTTTGAGCGCGCGCTCGCACAGCTTCAAAGCGACGGCATCATCGGCCCCGTGGCGTTACGATCCCGACTTGCGGACGCGACGGTACCGCCTCGTGGTTTCCTTGCGGACTGGCTCTCACGCGAGCTGGTCGTCCGGCCTGCGACAGCGTCGCCGCACGTTAGGCTGACGACCCGCTAAGTCACATGGTGAGCACGGCCCGACGGTCGCGTGTGAGAACTCTTGCGCAGCCTTGCTGAGCGTCGGATAATTGTCGCAATGATCGATTAAGAATCGAAACGCCGTCGGTATGGGAACCGACGGCGGGCGGAAATAAAAATCGATTTAGTCGTAGGTACCGCAGCAGAACCAACGGCCACGTTCGCAGACGATCCGCCACAGATTCCCGTCGTCGAGGAGCACATCGTAGGCGTCGTGCGCGAGCGGGTGGCCGCCCGTATCGAGCGCCTCTGCCCACCAGGCTTCATCGACGCGCCAGGGGCCCGCGACCTCGAGAATCGCCCGCGCACCCACGAACGCGGGCCGACCCGCTTTGATCCGGACGTCGATTGCCTGTGGCACGAGGACGCGGTAAGCGAGTGTGCCCGTCTCGCTCTGGGCTGGGTTCGCGACGGGACGTGGCGTGGCCGATGCGAGCGCCGCTCGCGTCGTGCGGACGACGCGTCCCGCTTCGAAGGGTTCGTAGGCGACGCGTGCTTCGTAGCGATTGCCCGGCACGACCGTCGCGCGCAGGGCCGACCGCGGACCGAGCGCGGCTTCGAGCCGTGCGAGCGCGATGCCGACGATCTCGGGATCGGGGTCGCGGCCCGCAAAAAGCGAGAGTTCGGCGCCGCCTTCTTCGAGACGCTCGGCCACGAGCCGCAAGCCCGTCACGGGCGAGCGCAAGACGACACCTTCGAGACGCGCGCGCAAGAGATCGAACATCGTCGCGGTTTGCGAGGTCGGTTGCGCGAGCGTCGTCGCGAGCGCGTGACGTTCGCTATCTTCGCATTCGAGTTCGAGGCGTAATTCGCCGCAGCGTTTGCCGAGATACGCGACGTCTTCGGCGACGCGTGCGACGAGCGTGCGGAGTGCGAAGAGCAACTGATCTTCGCGATCGGCCGTGCCTTCACCGAAGAGCGAGCGATCGATCGTGATGCGGCGTGGCCGCGGCACGAGCGGCGTCTCGTCGACACCACCGGCGAGGGCGTGCCAACGATGCGCGCGCGATCCGAAGCGCCGCACGAACGGTCCGTGCGGGAGTGCGGCGAGCGTGCGCAGATTGGAGACGCCGAAGAGTTCGAGCCGTTCGATCGTCGCGCGATCGAGATCGAGAAATCGTAGCGGTAACGGCGCGACGAACGCACGCTCGTCGCCCGCGAAGACGATGTTGCCATCGCGGGCGAGGGCGGCCGCACGCGCGACGAATTTATTGGGTGCACATGCGACCGCAAACGGAAGTGCGGCGAGGGTCGCGTCGCTTGCGAATGCGTCGCGGACGCTATCGAGCCACGCGCTCTCGGCACCCGCGATACCGCGCATCTCGAGATAGGCGACGCCATCGCCACCGTCTTCGACCAGGGGCGATGCCGCATCGAGCGCGTCGAGTGCGCGCTCCCAGAGTTCGCGATTGCGCGCGGGCACGTCGATTGCGATCGCGGCTTCGCGCGCGCAGGCGGCGGCCTGCACGATCGTCATACCCGCACGCGCGCCGAGGTCGTATGCGTCGGGACAAACGGCGATGGCGTGGCCGCGCTCGCGCCGATCGGCGACGATGACGGGGAGACCTGCGAGCGTGGGATCGGCGATTCGCGCGACCGCGACGCGATATGCGGGAACGAGCGCACAGAGGACGGGCACGCTACGCACTCACGTGGAGCGGCACGAAGATCGCCGCGAGGATCAGCCAGCACAGTGACGCGAGTGCCGCAAGCGCGAGCGCGCGGACGAAGACGGATGCCGTCATCGCGCGACGCTCCGCGCGATGCGTTCGCTCGTGCGTGACGACGTTTCCAGATCGCGCGTGCGCACGTTGCCCAGCGGCGCGCCGTCGCTTTCGAAGGTCGCACACATGAAGCGCGCGCGCCGACCGGGTGCCGCGCGTTTATGCTTGAGGACCGAAGCTTCCACCTCGATGCCCGCAAGCGAACAAAAGAGCCCGCCCGATCCCGCGAAGAGCACGCGTGCGGGTTCGAGCCGGATGCGCAGCGAGGCGAAGTAGCGCAATTCATCGGAAGCGCCGCTGCCGAGCGTCACGAGGATCGCATTCGCGCGGTGCGTCAAGCTCGCCAGGCGCGTCCACGCCGCGGCACGCAGCGAAACGCTCGGGATCACGACGACGGAGAAGGCCGCCGCGCGCATGAGGATATCGGCCGCGCGGGCTACGCCCGCGGCATCGCCTACCTGAACGACGACGAGCCGCTCGAGATCGACACCCGCCGCCACGAGCGCGGGTGGGTAGAACGCGCCCTCGGGCCTCGCGGGCGACTCGACGAGTGCCGCGAGGCCGCCGTTCGCCGTTGCCGTTGCGAGCAGTCGTGCGGCGACGGCGGAGCGGCCGGAGCCAGGGGCGCCCTCGAGCGTCGCGATGATGCCGCGCGGAAACCCACCGCCGAGCGCCGCGTCGAGTTCGCACAAACCGCTGCGGACGATCGCGTCTTCGGCGAGCGTGAAGGCCTCGGGAGAGGCGCTACGATGCGCCGTCGACAACGCCGCACGGAGCCCGTCGAGGGCCGCGCGGCGGGAGTCGAGCGGTGTGAGCGAAGCCATGGGATCGCCATGGTAGTCGAACGTATGTTCGATGTCAACGAGGAAACGGTGCGTCTCAATCGCCGCGGCCGGAACGGTTCGATCTCGCGCCAGGGACCAATGGCACGGAACGGATCGCGATGCACTTCACGCATCTCGTTTCGAACGGCCGCTATTCGCTCTTCGAAA
The DNA here is from genome assembly GCA_025359485.1 of Rhodospirillales bacterium. Classification (GTDB taxonomy): domain Bacteria; phylum Vulcanimicrobiota; class Vulcanimicrobiia; order Vulcanimicrobiales; family Vulcanimicrobiaceae; genus JANYGA01. The sequence goes on from JANYGA010000040.1 coordinate 8,582, forward strand.
ATCATTTCGATACCATGCCCGTCACGTTCACGCCGCTCGACGGCGCGGGCACGGCGAACGGCTTCACCGCGTCGAAAGACGGCTCGGCCGAGGCGACGGTCGTCGCGCCATCGGCGCTCACGCACGACAACGCCGTGCTCGCCGTCTATCACAGCGACGGTATCGAGCACGGGCAATCGCGCGGCACGATCGGCATCGACGCGCACCACCACCTCATCGCCCGTATTCCATAAGCAGTAAAGGACCACCATGAGCATCACCGCACCCGCACCGAGTACCACCGGCATCCGCACGATCGAACACTTCATCGACGGTGCCTACGTTGCGGGATCGAGCGGGCGTTTCGGTGACGTCTACGATCCCAGTGCCGGGACGGTCGCGGCGCGCGTGGAGCTTGCGGGGCACGCCGATGTCGAGCGCGCGATCGCGAGCTCCGCGCATGCCTTCGTCGCGTGGTCGAAACGCTCGGCACTCTCGCGTGCGCGCATCTTGGTCCGCTATCGCGAGCTCCTCGATGCCAACGCCGATCGCATCGCGCGCGCGGTTTCGAGCGAACACGGCAAAGTGATCGCCGACGCGCGCGCGTCGCTCGCACGCGGCATCGAAGTCGTCGAATTCGCGACGGGCATCCCGCATCTCCTCAAGGGTGATTTTTCCAGCGGCGTCGCGACGGGCGTCGACATGCACAGCCTGCGTCAGCCGATCGGCGTCGTTGCGGGTATTACACCCTTTAACTTTCCCGAGATGGTGCCGCTGTGGATGTTGCCCGTCGCGCTCGCGTGCGGAAATACGTTCATCCTCAAGCCTTCGGAAAAAGATCCGAGCGGCTCGCTGCTGCTGGCCGAACTCTTTGTGGAAGCGGGCGGGCCGCCGGGCGTCTTCAACTGCGTCGTCGGCGATAAGGAAGCCGTCGATACGCTCTTGCACGATCCGCGCGTCGTCGCGCTGAGCTTCGTCGGCTCCACGCCGATCGCGAAGTACGTCTATGCGACCGCGTCGGCAAACGGCAAACGCGTGCAGTCGATGGGTGGTGCGAAAAATCACGCGGTCGTCATGCCCGATGCCGATCTCGATGCGACGGCCGATGCGCTCATGGGTGCGGCATACGGTTCCGCGGGCGAACGTTGCATGGCGCTCTCGGTCGTCGTCGCCGTCGGCGATGCGACGGCAGACGCCCTCGTCACGCGTTTGCAGACACGGATCGCGAAGCTCGTCGTGGGCGGTTCGCTCGAAAAAGAATCGGAGATGGGCCCGCTCGTCACGGGCGAGCACAAGGCGAAGGTCACGGGCTATATCGATAGCGGCGTTGCCGAAGGCGCGACGCTCGTCGTCGACGGCCGCAATGCTACGGTAACGAACCATCCCGATGGCTTCTTCGTCGGCGCGACGCTCTTCGATCACGTGACGACGTCGATGAAGATCTACGAAGAAGAGATTTTCGGGCCCGTGCTCGTCATCGTCCGCGCGCCGTCGTTCGACGAAGCGATCGCGATCGTCGACGGCCACGAATTCGGCAACGGCACCGCGATCTTCACGCGCGACGGCGATGCGGCGCGCGAATACGCCACGCGCATCAACGTCGGCATGGTCGGTGTCAACGTTCCGATCCCCGTGCCGATGGCGTTTTACGGGTTCGGCGGATTCAAGAATTCCGCGTTCGGCGATCTCAACCAATACGGCGAAGACGGCGTGCGCTTTTACACGAAAACCAAAACCGTCACGACGCGTTGGCCCGGCGGCATTCGTGCGGGCGCCGAGTTCGCGATGCCGACATTGAAGTAGGCGTGCGTTAGCGCGAATGCCACGCGGCGAGGAGGTCGCGTTCGCGTTCGCGCGTGATGCCCGCAATGTTTTCCGACGGCATCACCGGCCCGTGTTGCTGCGACCACGCATGCGTGTCGGCGAGCGTTTGCGCGAATGGCCGTAGCGTGAGGCCGTGATCGAGCGCGCGATCCACGTTCGTGTTCATGAATCCCGGAAGACCGTGCGACGGACCGATCCACAGCGGCAAGTCCATCCAGCCCGAAAAGCCGTGCGCTTCGAGAAACGGTTCGTCGATCCACGTGAGACGCGTATCTGATTCGAACGTCGCGCGGGCGACCTTTGCGAGCTCACCCATCGTCGTCGTTTGCGGCTTGCCGCTCAGATCGTACGTGCCCGAGCGGTCGTGTTCGAGAAGCCGAATCACGAACGCCGCCGCATCGCGAATGTCGATGCATTGGACGTAGCGCTTCGGCGGCCCGGGGATCGCGATCTCGCCGCCCTCGGCGAAACGATCGGCCCAATAGGTGAAGCGGTTCGTCGGATCGTGCGGCCCGACGAGCAGCCCGGGGCGAACGACGATCGCGCGATCGTCGAAGACCGCGCGCACGACGTCTTCGGAGCGGCGTTTGGATGGGCCGTAATTTTCGGGTGCGTCGTCGGGCAGATCCGCGACGCGCGGGACGTAGGGCGCGAGGCCATCGCCGACGATCTCACCGCTGGGATCGTAGACCGAAATCGACGACGTAAAAACGTAGCGCTCCGCGCTCGCTAGATGCGCGCACGATGCCGCAACGACGGCGGGCACGTAGCCGCTCGTATCGACGACCGCGTCCCATCCCACGCGCGGCAACGCACCGAGATCGCCGTCGCGATCGCCGACGTACCGCGTACACGCGAGCGTGTCGTCGTACGCCGCTCGACCGCGCGTGAAGAGCGAGACGGTGTGATCGCGTTCGGTCATGATGCGGGCGAGATGGCGACCGAAAAACGTCGTGCCGCCGAGAATCAGAACGTTCATCGCGTCGCGCGCGTGCGGTTTCGCGGTGCGAGCAATCCCGCTTCGCGACCGTACCGACCGATCGTCTCACGGCGGTGGCCCGTCTCGGCCTCGATCGCGCGCAGCGATCGACCTTCACGCAAGCGTTCGAGAATGCGTTCGCGCTGCGCGGGTGAGAGTACGTTTGCTGCAAACACGTGGTGCATACGCGGACGTTCGTTCGCGACCGGCGCAACGTCCTCGCACGTCGTGGCCGCTTTTGCTCCGCCGACGTCTACGATGCGATGAGTTCGATGCGGTTGCCGAACGGATCGTCGATGTAGCAGTGATCGTGACCATCGAAGGGGAGCGGATCGGGCGTCACAACGACACCGCGCTCGCGAAGCCGCGTGATGACGCGTTCGTACTCCGAACAACGTAAGGCCGGGTGCGCCTTCTTCGCCGGAACGAACGTCGGATCGACACCGACGTGCAGCGTCACGGCGCCACTGGTAAACCAGGCACCGCCACGCTGCGCGAGTTCCGGCGGCTTCGGGATCTCGATGAACTCGAGCGCACCGACGAAGAACGCACGCGCGTCGTCCTCGCGACCCGGAGGCATCGCGAGTTGGACGTGATCGATCGTGTACGGTGCGCGCGTCATCGACTATGCGACCATCGTTCGCACGTCGCCGAGTGCTTTGGCGACGTCGGCGGTCGCGGAGAGCATCGCCATGTGATCGGTATCGATGGGGAACACGCGCGCACACGGTCGCGCATCGTACATGCGTTGCTGTAACTCGTGACCGATCGCGTGGTCGTCCGTCGTCGTAATGTAGTAACGCGCGACCGAACCGAATTTCTCGGGCGTCAACGCAAGCGGAGTTGCGAAGGGTTGAAGCGGTTGTGGGTACGCGAATGAGAGCGCGATCGACGTCGCGGCTGCGTCGCTACGATTGCAGAGCGCTTCGCGCTTGCCGGCATCGCTCACGCGAACGATTCCACGTTCTGCATCGACCTCGAGATGCGACCCGAGTTTGCTTTGCGTATCGGTGCTCGTGTAATCGAGCAGCGACTTCCCCGATTCCGGTAGCGCGGCGCAAAGATAGACGAGCGCTGCGACTTTCTCGGGCCGCGCTTGCGCTGCGCCGCTGATCGTCATGCCGCCGAGGCTATGTCCCACGAGAATGACTGGATTTGCCGCCGCATCGAGCGCGGCGACGACGCTCGCAACGTATGCATCCATCGTGACGCCGCCGGCGCTTGCCGTATCGCTCGCGCTATGGCCGGGCAACGTGATCGCCGTGACGCGCGCACCCGACGATTCGAGATGTGGGATGAGTGTTTGCCACACCGACGCATCGGAGAACGCGCCGTGAACGAGAAGATAATCGTGCATGTTCGCACGGACCCATCACGGTCGCGGAGCGTTGCGCCAGTCGGTTGCGAGTTGGGTCACGCGCGCACGCGTCTCGTCGTCGTACGACGTATACATCAGCAAGCGCAATCCGGGCGATTCGAGCACCGCGTACGTCGTGGGTTCGAGCCGCAATATACCCGCGACGGGATGGTGCAGTTCGCGCACGTCGCTCGGGAACGCGCGCACGCGATGCTTCTCCCAGGCTTCGGCAAAGCGCGGGCTCTGCGTTCGCAGTCGATCGACGAGTGCGTGGACGTTCGGATTACTCGCATGGCGCGCGAAGTCGAGCCGAAAGAGTTCGGTGAGGCTCTCGGAGACGGCCTCCCAATCGGAGAATAACGCGTGCACGCGTCGATCGTAAAAGAATGCTTCGAGCATGTTCTCGCGATATTCGGGATCGGGATTGCCGCCGAAGATCGCGATTGCGGGCGTGCTTCGGAGCATCACGTTCCACGCGTGGTCGAGCACGAAAATCGCCGTCGATCGTGCGTTGGTCACCCATCGCCGCAGCGCGGGTGAGAGCTCTTCGTGGAGTTCGGCGTCTTCACCGCGCGCGAGTAATTGCACGTGCGTGCGTTCGCTCGGCGTGAGCTGCAGCGCGCTTGCGATCGCGTCGATCGTCTTTGCGGAAACGGGAACGCCTCGGCCCTGTTCGAGCCACGTGTACAACGCCACGCTAATCTGCGCGAGTTCGGCGACTTCTTCTCGGCGTAAGCCAGGGGTCCGTCGGCGCGGCGTCTCGGGAAGTCCCGCGCGTTCGGTCGTGAGTACGGCGCGACGCGAGCGCAGAAAGTCCGCGAGTTCGGCTCGACGCGGGTCGGAGTTGGCACTTGCGATCTTCATGCGAGCTCTTCAAACCCGCGACGGAGCACGTCGTTGCGGCAGCGACATATCGAGCACGGTTAGCTGACGATGTTCACGCGTCTCGAAGGTTCGTGGTTAAAGGAAAACGGGATGAGCTCATGACGACGCGCGGACGATTCCTCACGACGGGAGCCACGATTGCAACGGGCGCCTCGCTGCCCGCGTGCTCAGCGCGAATCGACGCACGATGCCGAGATCGCTGCGACGACCCGTCGATGCGGTGATCGATTCATGACGTGAGCCCATCTCGATACGCCGTCGGCGCATCGGTCGGCATCGCACTTGCCGTTGGTGTTACGATCGGTTTTGGTTCGGCGCGGTGGAATCGTACGACGGCACGCGCCGTACGCAATCTCACGCGAAGGGCTCACGTCGCCCGAGCGCTACCGCACGTTTCCCCGACCGACATCGCGGCGTTCCGGATCCCGTCGCGCGTTACTTTCGGTTTGCGCTCACACCCGAGCAACCGCGTATTCGATTCGCGCGATTGCAACAACCGGCACCATGCGGGGTGATGCCACCGAATTTTCTTTGGGATGCGTCGATGTCGCTAGCCCCGTTCGTTTCCATTCGCGTTCGCGATTCGTACGTCGATGGCGAAAGTGCGACGGAGGCGACGATCGCCGGGCTCATCTCGGTCGGAGCGATCCGCGGCACGCCCGAAGCTGCATCGGCTTCACTCGTGCGCTATCTCGCCGAAGCCCCATGGCTCCCGACGGCACGCTTGCCGAGTGACGCATTGACGTGGACGCCGATCGACGAGCATCACGCACGCGTGACGCTGACCGATGCGAGCACGACCGTCTCTATCGACGTTGAATTCGGAGAGACCGGTACGATCGAAAGCATTGCGACGATGCGCTATCGTGACGCGAAGGGTGTGCTCACGTTGACGCCTTGGATCGGCGTTTCAGCGATTACCGCTCGATCGCGGGAATGATGATCCCGATGGCAGCCGAGGTTAGCTGGACGCTCCCCGACGGATTCTCAACCGCTTGGCGCGGCCAGGTTACCCTTGCGACGTACGAATTCGAGCCATGATCGCGACCGATTACGTGTAGCATTTTGCACTCGTTGCGAATGCCGATTCGCGTTCGGTCTCGATGACGTGACGCGAAGCACGTACGACGACCACGGGAACCGTGCTGCGACAAACGACCGTTTCTGCTACGCTTCCGACGAACAATCGGCGTAGGCCGCGGCGGCCGTGCGTCCCGACGATGATCAACCCTGCGTGCTGTGCTGCTGCCGACGCTAAGATTTGTTCGGCCGGGTCGCCCTCAGTGATAACGCTTTCGTGGTCGTGCGTATCCGCACGACCTGACTGTGTTGCAATGAGCGCGGATGCTGCCAAGTGCAACTCGTCGCGCATCGACGCCGGATCGTATCCGTAGGTCGCGGCGGTTCCATACAATTCACTCGTTTCCACGACGGCACAGAAAACGAGTCGTGCGCTTTCGGCGTTGGCAAACTCGCACGCAAAGGCAGCCGCCGCGTCGCTCGGGTCGGAGTCATCGATGGCGACGAGCATACGCTCGAACGAAGGTACGGCATCCCCCACGCCAGGCGGTACGACGATCGTTGGGACATTCGTGTGTCGTAAAACGCTGTCGGCCGTGCTCCCCATAAAAAATCGTTCCAGGCCGCGTTTTCCTTGCGTGCCGATCACGATCGCGTCGACCTTGCGCTCTCGCGCGAGTTTTACGATCGCTTGCGCCGGCCGACCATCTAGGAGCGCCGTCGTCGCGACGACGCCTGCATCGGTCATTTCATTCAGCGTTCTGGCGAGAATCGCATGTGCGCCATCATCCAAATTCGCAACGATCGGTACGGCGACACCGAAACCACCGTTTGCCATCGAGCTCTCGGCGATTGCGGCACCGTGATCGACGACAGTACAGAGCAGAACGTCACTGCCGTGACGTCGTGCGAGAGCGGTGGCAAACGAAACCGCACGGTTTGCCGTTGCGGAGCCATCCGTCGCAACGAGGAGATGACGTAGAATACCCATCATGGTCGAATTCCGCTCTGTGAGATGAGGAGATGTTCCGCAAGCGTGCACGACCGACGCGAAGACCGTAGGAAGATCGCCGATATCACGAGCGTCACGTGAGATGACGCGCTCGAAAGGCGTCCGCGTTACTATGCGAAGCCGAGAGTCCGGGCGTCGGCATGACGCCGTTTGGGACGACGATGACGGAGACGTCGCTGCTTCGCATGACCGCTTCCGCCGTACTGCCGATGAAGTACCGTTCGAGGTCGCCGCGTTTTTGATGTCCCACGATGATGGCATCGGCGTGGAGACGCCGCGCGACATCGACGATGCCCGTTGCCGCATCGACGGCATTGGTAACTTCGGTGACGGGGTAGACGTCGTTCGCATTTGCGTTCTGAGTCGCAAAATCCAGCACGTCATGCGCCGCTTCGCGCAACCCGGCGATCAGACTCGTCGAATCGAACGGCATGTCGGCGATCGGCCGCACGACGCTCGCCGTATCGAAGACGCTACAGTAGACGAGGCGTACCGAATGGTCGCGCGCGAGTGCGAGCGCCATCGCGCTCGCGCTGGTCGGAAGCTCGGACGAATCGATGCCGACGACGATCCGCGCGAATGCCGTGGCCGACATGTTTTCGCGAACGACGATGACGGGCACGCGCGAGCCCCGCACGACGCCTTCGGCAACGCTTCCGATCATCGCATGCGAAACGCCGTTTCGTGCATGCGTCCCAACGGCGATCGCCGTTGCGTTCCAACGCTTCGCCGCATCGAGGATCCCGGCGGCCTTGTCGTTCATCGAAAATTCGAGACGGACGGGCACGTGCGACGTAGCGACACGGGCGCTCACATTCGCAAAAAGACGCGCTCGCGGCCCATCGAGTGAATCGCGGAGCGGAGCGACATCGTATGGTTGGGGTTGCGCGGCGGTTTGGAGGTGCAAGATCGAGGCGACGGGGACATCGGTAATGCAGACAACGACGACGTCTCCAAGATAATCGTGCGCGAGCTCGAGAGCTCGCTCGAGCGCGATGTCGGCAGCCGGTGAATCATCGTAACCCACGACGATGCGGGCAAACGGGTTTGCGTAGACCATGGTGCGGCCGACCTTTCAATCGCGGGTCGTGCTCGACCATAGTACGCCGCTGTGAAGGTGCGGTGAACGCTTGGTGCGTCCTCGCATTCGGCTCTTCATATCACGGACAGGCGCACGCGTTAAGAAGGACCGGGACTTCACCCCATCTTCCAACCGTCGTCAACCGCATGAACGAAACTTAAGCGATGAATCTACAGAGGGCTCTGTACGCGGCGCTCGCACTTCCACTGCTGATCGGTGCGACCGTGCCCATGCCGACCACGTTCATAAGGTGCTGGCCAACCGAAGCGAACACGTCGCCTGTGGTGGCCCCGTCAATTAAGCCGAAACGCGATCGTGCGGCCGCGTCGTTGCGCATGAGCGGCACGTGTTCGTATCGAGCTTTCCCGGAAGAATGACGGTTATCGCGGCACCGCCGAGTGGCGTGTCGGCGACGTCGATCGAGCCACCGAGCCCGTTGACGAATTGCTTGACGAGGGAGAGACCGATGCCACTGCCCGGGGACGACGCACCCGATGCTCCGCGATAGCCTCGCTCGAAAATATGCGACCGCTCCTGGAGACTGATTCCTGGGCCCTCGTCGGAGACGGTAAAGCGCATATCCATCGGACCGCGACGACAATCGACGTGAACTTCGCCGTTCGATGGCGTAAAACGGATTGCGTTGAGGAGTAAGTTCGTGATGATCTCGGCGATCCGAACCGGATCGCCGAGAAACTGGGCGCATTCCGGGTGCGTTCCCTCGCAGGCCTCGAGCGTCAGACGGACCCCGCACTCCGCCGCGAAGCCCTCCATCGAGGCCACGTGACCGGCGACCAGTCGACACACGTCGATCGAGACGACGTGTGTGTCGAAATCAACCGTACCGTTGCTCGGTAGATCGTCGATTAATAAATCGATTTCGCGCAACGTCTCGAACATCGCCTGTAAGCGCGCATCGGTCGGCTCGAGCTTGCGATCGAGAAACGCTTCGATGCTCGCCATCGCAACGGAAAGATGATTGCGCATCTCGTGAATCGCTGCTTTCATAGGCCTTTCCCTTACATTATCGTCGGCTGTGCCATTTTCGTGCGCACCAGCTCTCATACCCACTAAACGATTGAGTATTAGCTGGTACGTCGACCGTTTTCACGGAGTTTCGGTAAGTTTGTAACCGACGCCGATCACCGTGATCACGAGCTTGGGGCGCGACGGTTCATCTTCGATTTTCTGTCGTAGGTTCGCGATGTGTCGATCGAGCGTGCGATCGTACACTTTTCCATCGGCGACGCGGTCCAATATCTGTTCGCGCGTGAACACGCGGCCGATGTGCGACGCGAGAATCTCGAGAACGCGAAATTCCGTCGGCGTCAACTCGATACTCTGCCCGCGGCGATGGACTTCGTGTGCGGTGCGATCGATCTCGATCGTACCGAAGCGCATGACATCGTTCTCCGCATGCGTGAGGATTTCGCCCGCATGCGTCCGCCGCAGAACGGCTTTGACACGCGCGATGACCTCGCGTGGGCTAAATGGCTTGGTGATGTAATCGTCGGCGCCGAGCTCGAGGCCGACGACGCGCTCGACCTCCGTCGTGCGCGACGTGATCATGATGACCGGCACGTTCGAGGCCAGACGAATGCGCCGGAAGACGTCGATCCCGGAAAGTCGCGGCAGATTGAGATCGAGCAGCACGATATCGGGGTGATTTGCGAGCGCCAAGTCGAGGCCGGTTTGGCCATCGGTCGCCTCGATTACCGCGAAGCCTTCGTCGACGAGATACGCGCGCAAAATCTCGATCAGCGCCGGTTCGTCATCGACGATGAGCGCGAGCTGCCGCGCGGGTTCGCCGACGGGTTGCGCATTCATAGAGAGACCGTGTAGCACCGTCGACCAACGTTCCTTCACGGGTTGCCGTACGGTGAGAGATTGTTAAGTTGCACGTCGGATCGCGTTAAAAGTGAAAGCGGCTCCCGATGCCATCGTTCGAGATCTCGGCTTCGACGATTCGCTTGAGACCGCGCGCGATCGTGAGCGCGTCTTCGCGCGTATCGACGACGTGGAGCGACGAAGCCAGCTGCGATCGTTCGATATATGCACGAAGCGGCGAAGATTTCGGAACGAGCGTAACGAGATTTCCGCGGAGCACCTCGTTGCGTCGGAGGAGCACCGTCACGATGGCGGAGCTATCGATCGACGAGCATTCCTCGAACGACACGACGATCGCGTTTTCGGCGTCGAGTGAGTCGATCGCGCGATCGAGCAAGTCGGCTTTTGCGGCATCGATGTTTCCGATCACCGAAATGATCGGGACGTCATCGTACTGCTCGAGTCGAATATCATCGTGATGCATGACTGATGCTACCACGTTCGACTGGAGCGATGGATTTTTGCTAAGTGGGAACGCGCATCTACAACATGACGAGTCCCATGCGCACGCCATAGGCGACGGCCTCGGTGCGACTGGCCACGCCGAGTTTGGCAAAGATCGCGGCGACGTGAAATTTTACCGTGTGATCGGAAATATTCAGCCGTGTAGCAATCGTCTTATTTGGTGCGCCGCGCGTCGGGACTTTCGAGCGCGCGTGGCTGCAGCGCGATGAGACCAGCCGCAACGGCGACGATCGCGGCGACGATTTCACGTGGAGCGGCGTCGCGCGACCACAGAGTCGTGGCGGCTGCACATCCTGTCGCCCGCTGCGAGAAACGCGGCGACCGCATCGCTTGGGATCGCCAAACCGAGTTCGTTTGCGACCATGCTGTTGATGCCGATGACGCGGCCCGCACGATCGGCGAGCGGGCCCGTCGGCAATCTGTACGGATTCGTCGGTTCCACATCGACGGGCATCGTGGCCGGGTGCAACGCACGATGGGTTACCAGTAGTGTGAAACTCGCACCCGGAAATTCGGGCGCACGCGCGATCTGGCCGTGACGTGTTCGGATGGAGTAAAACCAGATCGTGCGTCGTCGCGCGCGAGGACCCGCGCGTCGCAGGCGAGCCCGTCTTCCCACACCACACGCGCGTGCGTTCCGCGAACGACGTGCGCGTTCGAAACGACGTCCCCGCCAGGCCACACGACGCCGGAACCCGCGCCGCGCGTGCCGTCGATGACGCGCACGGTTACGTCGCGCATCGCGCGCGCGACGCGTGCGATCTCGCCTTCGATCTCAGTCGTCATCGTGCGGCCGCTCCCCGATCGTCACCGCACATTCGATCTTCGCCCCACCGCGCACGATGTGCAGCGGTGCGACAGAGCCGACGCCGACCATCGCAAGTGCATTTTGCAGATCTTCTGCGTCGCTCACGTCGTTCGCGCCGAGCGCGAGC
>JANYGA010000008.1 GCA_025359485.1 Rhodospirillales bacterium
CCCGCGCGCTCGGCGGGACCACCCGTCGCGACGTCGACGACGATCGCGCCGCTCGTCGCCACGACGCCGAGTGCTGCGCGCATCGCTTCGGGCAGGCGTACCGATTGTGAGGCGATGCCGAGATAGCCGCGCGCGATACGGCCGCCGCTCTGCAATTGCGCGACGACGTGTGCGATCGTCGTCAACGGCAGCGTGAGTGCCGTCCGCCGCGAGAGGCCCCACGTATTCATGCCGACGATGGCGCCACGCGCATCCACGAGCGGGCCGCCGGAGAATGTCGCGGCCACGGTGAGATCGGGCCGCACGAAGCGATCCACATTGCCGCCGCGCCACGCGCGCCACGGACCATCGAGCGAGCCGACGACGCCGGAGCTCGCACCGATCGCCGCATCTTCATCGCGACCGATCGCGAGGACGATGTGCCCGACGCGCAACGAATCGAGGTTCGCACGGGCGAGGGGCGCCAGCGTCGCATCGATATGTAAGAGTGCGAGATCGGTCGAGGGATCGCGCCCGACGAGCGTCGCATGCGCGCGCTCGCCGCCCGCGAGCAACAGGGGAGTCTCGCCCTCGCGCGCGATCGCGTGATCGACCGTTACGAGATGATGTGCGTCCCAGGCGAAGCCGCTCGCATCGCCTCTGGGATGTGCGTCGGCGTAGGCGACGGACGAACCGACGTGCGCGACGACGTTTGCGAGGGCATCGGAGAGATCGGCGAGCGTGCCGGGCGAGGGTGCGTTCATGTCACGCAGTATGCCTCGCTCGACGCCCTCGCCGCATAGCCGAAATGGGCGGGTCCTACGGAATGAGCAGCAGTTTCCCGGTGGTCTTGCGCGCTTCGAGATCGACGTGCGCGCGCGCGGCGTCGGCAAGAGGGTAGGTGTGCTCGACGCGGAGTTTGAGATCGCCCGCGAGGACGCTTGCGAAAAGGCTCTCGGCGCGCATCGTGAGTTCTTCGCGCGTTGCGACGTGATGCGCGAGCGAGGGCCGCGTTGCGAAGAGCGAGCCTTTCGCATTGAGGATCTGAAGATCCATCGGTGGCACGGGGCCGCTCGACCCTCCGAAGAGCGCGAACGTGCCGCGCGGTCGGAGCGCGTTGATGCTGCCTTCCCACGTGGTCTTGCCGACCGAGTCGTACGCGACGTCGACGCCGCGACCGGCCGTAAATTCACGTGCTTTGGCACTAAAGTCTTCGGTAAGGTAGTGAACGATCAGGTCGGCACCCGCCTCTTTCGAGAGCGCCGCTTTCTCTTCGGTCGAAACGGTCGTGACGACGCGGGCGCCTTTGGCTTTCGCGAGCTGCGTGAGGAGCAGCCCCACGCCACCGGCGCCGGCATGGACGAGCGCGACGTGGCCCGGCCCGAGCGGAAACGTGCTGTTCACGAGATAGTGCGCCGTCATGCCTTGGAGCATGATCGCCGCGGCGTCGTTTGCGGAGATACCGCTCGGTACTCGCACGAGACGCGCGGCCGGGACGCTCGCGTACTGCGCGTACGAGCCGGCAACGCCCGCGTAGGCGACGCGATCGCCGACGTGGAGATCGGTCACGCCCTCGCCGACCGCTTCCACGACGCCCGCGCCTTCTTGGCCGAGGACGAAAGGAAATTTCGGTGCGGGATACGTGCCCGTGCGGAAGTAGACGTCGATGTAATTGACACCGATGGCCTCGAGGCGAACGAGACATTCGCCCGCCGCCGGGCTCGGCGTTGCGATATCTTGCAGAGTCAGGACTTCGGGACCGCCGTTGCGGTCGATTGCGATGGCTTTCATGCTAGCGTAGACCTCAGCCGCGTGGCGTTGGTTGTTGGAGGAAGCGTAAGGCATCGGCGGGCGCGAGCGCGTGCGCGTAATAGAAGCCCTGCAGCTGCGTGCATCCCAGGAGCTGCAAGAACGTGGCCTGCTCTTCGGTCTCGACGCCCTCGGCGATCACCGCGAGGCCGAGATTCTGGGCGACCGCGATGATCGCGCGCACGATCGCTTGATCGGCGGTATCGGTGAGGATATCGGTGACGAACGACCGATCGATCTTGAGCGAGTCGACGGGGAGCCGCTTGAGATAGCCGAGCGACGAATAGCCCGTTCCGAAATCGTCGATCGAAAGCGCGACGCCGAGCGCTTCGAGCGCCGAGATATTTCGCAATCCCGAATCGACGCTCAGATACGCGCTTTCGGTAATTTCGAGATGGAGACGATAGGGCTCGAGGCCGCTCTCGGCGAGCGCGCGTCGGACGGTATCGGCGAAGTTGGTCTGCCGGAATTGGACGGTCGAGATGTTGACGCACATCGCGATATCGGCAAAGCCGGCGCGCGTGAGGCGCATCGCTTCACGGCACGCGCGATCGAGCACGAACGTACCGAGTTTGATGATGAGCCCCGACTCTTCGGCGAGCGGAATGAATTCCGTCGGTGAGATCGAGCGACCGTTTTCGGTCCAGCGCGCGAGCGCTTCGAACGATGCGACCGCTCCGCTGCGCGCATCGATGATCGGTTGGTAGGCAACGTCGATGCCGTCGCGATCGAGCGCTTCGCGAAGCGCTCGTTCGAGTTCGCGTTCGGCAACGGCGCGATCGTGAAGATGTGCGGAATAAATGTCGACGGCGTTTCCGCCACGCGCTTTCGCGGCATACATCGCGGTATCGGCACTGCGCAGCAAATCGTCGGGCGTCGTGCCGTCGCGTGGATAGAGCGCGAGACCGATGCTCGCGGTCACGATGAGCGTCGTTTCTTCGTGGGGGAGCGGCGCTGCGATCGCCGCGAGAAGTTCGTATCCGACGGCGAGTCCCGCGACGTCGTCGTCGACGTCGTCGAGAATGATGATGAACTCATCGCCGCCGGGTCGTGCGACGGTCCCGGTATCGGCGATCGTGCGTTGCAAGCGTTCGGCGAGTTCGCGTAAGAGACGATCGCCCGCGGTGTGAGCGATCGTATCGTTGATGGTTTTGAAGCGATCGAGATCGACGAAGAAAACGCCGAGCGAGCGTTCGCGCGCATCGGCACGCGCCATCGCGTTTTCGAGTCGTTCGCGCAAGAGCAACCGATTGGGAAGATCGGTCAAGGCGTCGTGTTGGGCGAGCACGCGGAGCTGCGCTTCGGT
>JANYGA010000068.1 GCA_025359485.1 Rhodospirillales bacterium
TTTTGACCCTGGAGTGGGCGATTAGCCCGCTTTTTTCGCGTAGAGGTTGCAGTAGGCAACCGGCGCGATCTGGCCGGAAACGGCCTGACAGGCGCCGTACTTCTTGCCGGGTTTGGCTGCGATGTAGAGCGCGCAATTCGCGCAGTTCTTGCCCTTCATCTTCGAGACTTTGATGTAGCCGGCGGCCTTTTGCGTCATTCCCGCAGCTTCGGCTTCTTGGGCCTGCAGTGCCGCAAAGGCACCGATGGCAAGCGGAGCGAGGGCGATCTTCGCAAGCAGGTTGCCGCGCGAAATGTTCTGCTGATCTTTATCCACGAAATGACCTCAATAATGGCGTGTGCGCGATGTACAGGAGCGGTTACCGGGCACGACGGAAAACTCCGCTTCTGGTTAAATGACGAGTTCTCAAAGCATATCGTTTCACGAAAAGATCGCTTCGGCTAAACTTTCTTCGAATTAGGAAAGCCTCATTCCAAGCGGTCTAAATCCAAGGGTCGTGCGCACCCGCATACGTGTTGGAACATAGCGTTGCGGCGTCGGGAGATGCCTCGGCCTCGACGGCATCGGTCGTCGCGTTGACGATTGCGCTGATCTCACGTTTGAGCGCTTCGAGCGCTGTCGGATCGATGATTCCCGCTTCGGTCAGCCGACGTTCGAATGCCGGCACGGGGTCGCGTTCTCGCTCGGTTGCGACCTCCTCCGGCGAGCGATACGTGCGATCGTCGTCGTCGGTCGTGTGTGAGAGAAATCGGTAACACATCGCCTCGACGAGCGTCGGGCCGCCCCCGACTGCGGCCCGATCGCGCGCGGTGCGAACGGCTTCGTAGCTCGCAAGCGGATCGAAGCCGTCGACGACGATGCCCGCCATACCGTATCCCGCCGCGCGCGTCGCGACTTCGTCGACGGCCATCTGCTTACGCTGCGGGGTCGAGATCGCGTAGTGGTTATTTTCGCAAATAAAGACGATCGGCAGCTTCGCGACGGCGGCAAAATTCATCGCTTCGTGCCACTCGCCTTGGCTCGTCGCGCCCTCGCCGAACTGACAGAAGACCGCGCGATCCATCTCGCCTCGAAATTTAATCGCGTACGCCGCGCCCACGGCATGCGTGCACTGCGCGGCGATGATCGAACTTATCGAGGCGATGCCGAGATCGTGGGCGGTGATATGGTTGATGATGTTGCGTCCGCCCGTTCGATCCGTCGCGCGTGCGAATTGCGAACGAAAGAGATCGGCGAGCGAAAAGCCACACGCGAGGATGAGTCCCGTATTGCGATAGTATGGGAATAAAATATCTCGTCCGCGCTCGAATGCGAGTCCCGTCGCGGCTTGAATCGCTTCGTGACCCTCGGAGCCCATTGCGATTGCGATCTTCCCTTGTCGGTTGAGCGCGAAGCCACGCGTGTCGACGGCCCGTTGCACGAGCATATTTCGTAACAACAGGCGCATCCGCTCGTCGTCGAGTTGGCTACGAAGATCTCTTTCGCCGACCATGCATCACGTGTGCCGAGCGATTCGCGCGCGCTCCTGCTCCGCGATGCGCCCCTACTTTACAAGTCGCGCACGCGAGCGTATACTCCGAGCACGGCTCGAGACGTACATTACCGAAGCATCCGAGGAGGGCGAACTTATTTCGCAAGATCCACCGGGGCACCATAGCGGAGCGTGCGAACGCGCCTAAGGCGCACACGAAATCCGCCAGAACCGACTTGGAGAGCGTCGCACGACATGCGGCGCTCTTCGCTTTTTCGCGGATCGAAACGCGGACTTCGGGAGCTGTGCAAGGTGCACAATGCATGCAGCTAAGCGTTCGCCCGATGTCTAGTGCCGAACCGGAACTTCCTGCGCTACGCTGGCTCATCGGGACTCGTTCCGTTCCTTCGTGCGTTCAGTCGCTTTTTATTAAAGGGAGATTTGGTTGTTTCTCGCCGATGCGAATCCGTTGATTTCCGCGCCCGACTTCGTCAATTCCGGCGATACGGCATGGCAGTTGACCGCGGCGACGCTCGTCGGCCTGATGAGCTTGCCGGGCCTCGCCATCCTCTATGGCGGTCTCGTGAAGAAGAAGTGGGCGCTCAACTCGGCAGTCATGTGCTTCTATGCGTTCTCGGTCGTCCTCATCGTGTGGATGCTCTGGGGCTACAATGCGGCGTTCGGAACGCCGGTCGCGGGCCCACTCGCGAATTACTTCACCGTTTGGCATCCCGCCCTCGGCGCGGATCAAATGATGGGTCAGGCCACGATCCCCGCTGCCGCCGCCGGCTTGCCGCCGCTGCGCTATGCGGGCTCCGCGATGATCTATTTCCAATTCGTTTTCGCGGCGATCACGCCGCTGCTCATCGCGGGCTCCGTCATCGGACGCATGAATTTCAAAGCGTGGATGATCTTCGTTCCGGTCTGGAGTTCGCTCGTCTACAGCGTTGGCGCGTACTGGATCTGGGGTGGTGGCTGGCTCTCACAACTCGGCGCCGTCGACTACTCCGGTGGCTACGTCATCCATTTGGCCGCCGGTGTTTCGGGGTTCGTCGCCGCAGCCGTGGTCGGGCCGCGTCTCGCCGAAGACCGCAAAGATTTCGAACCGAACAATCTCATCATGGCGTTCGCCGGAGCCGGCATCCTATGGCTCGGCTGGAACGGCTTCAACGGCGGCGATCCCTATACGGC
This sequence comes from Rhodospirillales bacterium, assembly GCA_025359485.1. Classification (GTDB taxonomy): domain Bacteria; phylum Vulcanimicrobiota; class Vulcanimicrobiia; order Vulcanimicrobiales; family Vulcanimicrobiaceae; genus JANYGA01. Next base: position 2,663 of record JANYGA010000068.1, read on the forward strand.
CAACGCCGATGCGGCCGCAGGCGTTCTCAACACCAATATCGCGACCGCGGTCGCGCTGTTGTCCTGGCTCATCCTCGACTACTTTGCCATCGGGAAGCCCAACGCGGTTTCGATGATCAACGGTATGATCACGGGACTCGTCGCCATCACGCCTGCGGCCGGTTACGTCGATGGCTACGGTGCGATCGCGATCGGATTCGTCGCATCGACGATCGCGTGGTTCAGCGTCAACAAGCTGGGCAATATGGCGTTCATGAAACGAGTCGACGACACGTTCAGTGTCGTTCACACGCACGGCGTTGCGGGGCTCGTCGGCGGCTTGATGGTCGGAATCGTCGGTAATCCCGCGATGATCGTCTATCCCTCGACGGACAAAAGCAAAAAGATCGCCGATGTCACGGTCGGTGGCTGGTTCTACAACGGTCACGATTTCGCGCAACTCGGCCACCAGGCGGTCGCCGCGCTCGTCATCATCGTATTCGATGCGGTCATGACGTTCATCGTGCTCAAGTTGATCTCGTTTATCGTTCCGCTTCGGGCGAGCAATCCCGAAATGGAAGGCGGCGATCTCGCAATCCATGGTGTCGATCCGATGCCGATCTACGTACCTCCAGGTCTCCGCGGAGGCGGCGCTCCGGCGAATTAATTACGGGATACGGGGAGAGGTTTGCACGATCGTGAACTCGCGAGCGTGCCACCAAACACCGTCTTTGCCGCCACGAAAAATCTGGGAAAATACGCCGAATTACGGGCCATCTTCGCAAAACGAGGATGGTCCGTCGTTCTTTTCGATGCGTACGGCGACGTCGACGAAGGCGCCGAGTCGTACCGTGAAAACGCCGTTTTGAAAGCTCGCGCCTTGCACGCGCAGTTGCATGCTGACGGCATCGACGCCGATGTGATCGGTGACGATTCCGGTCTCGAAGTGTTCGCACTCGATAACCGGCCGGGCGTGCTCTCCGCACGATACGGTGGCGATGCATCGTGGGCGCAGCGGCGTGCGCTGTTACTCGCGGAACTCGGAGATTCACGCGATCGACGCGCACGGTTCGTCTGCGCGCTTCACCACATCGACTCAGATGGTCGAGAGACGAGCGTGTTCGCGGAACTGCAAGGCGAAATCTCAACGCACGAACGTGGCGATGGCGGGTTTTCGTACGACGCGATCTTTTGCGAAACAGCGGACGGACCGACGTTTGCCGAGATCTCCGAGGACGAGAAAAACGAGCGCAGCCACCGCGCACGCGCCGTCGCGTTGCTCGTGGAGGCTGTGCGCGCAAATGAGGCAAAGACTGGTGCGAGCGGGACGTAGCTCAGCTTGGTAGAGCGCGCGCTTTGGGAGCGTGAGGTCGCAGGTTCAAATCCTGTCGTCCCGATGGTGCGTGGTCGCTTCGAGCGACCAGGATGAGAACCGTAGGTTTAGCGAACGTTATCGCGCAAGCGCTCGAACGCGTGCCTTCGCGCCCGTGGTCTAACGGATAAGGCACGAGTCTTCTAAACTCGAAGATGGGGGTTCGATTCCCTCCGGGCGCATGACAACGTGGCGTGGTGACTGTAGCTCAGTTGGTTAGAGCGCTGGACTGTGACTCCGGAGGTCGCGGGTTCGAGCCCCGTCAGTCACCCCACAGTGTCGCAAGAGGATCGCCCGATGTTAGGCGGCATCCTCGATCGAAAGTCGATCGACGGAGCGTGACGTCGTAAATTCTCCAACGAATGGAGCGACGAAACGGCCCGACGTCGGCGTGACGTCGGCAAAATCGCGTCCTGCGGCAATGAAGACGTAGTCGAAATTCGTCCGACGCGCGTGCGTGGGATCGAACGCCCAGACGACGGCGCTCGACGAATCGGCCGCTGGTGCGAGGATCTCGACCCAGGCATGCGTTGCGCCCTCACCGATGAGGTGCCCGGACACATAGCGCGACGCGAGACCGCACGCGCGTGCGACGGCAACCATGACGTGCGCGTAATCCTGACAAACGCCGGTGCCTTGCGCGAATGCGTCCGCCGCGGTCGTGAGGACCGAGGTCGAATCCGGAACGTATCGCATGTGTGCGGCCACGAAGTCGTTGATGCGCACCGCGCGGGCGTAGATGCCGTCGTTAAAGCTCATGATCGATGCCGCCACATTGCGTAGCGCGGTACTGGGAAACGTGAGCTCCGAAGGTTCGCGATAACGCGCGTCGTTGAGAAGGTGCGCTGCGACGTGCGGTGCGTCGCCTGCGACGCGTTCGATCGTCGCGTCGTACGTGAATTCAACGGCGAACTCGATGCGTTCGGCATCGAGCGTCGCGATGCGATTCCCAAAATCGTCGTCGTGCCAAGCGACGGTCGTCGGCGGAGCGATCGTTAAGTCGTCAACGATGAGCCGTTGATCACCGTACACGAGCGGCGGCGCGACGATGAGGCGATGTTCGAGATCGTGGATCGGCGCGGGATACGCGTATCGGAACGTCTGACGGATGCGGTAGGTCGCGCGCGCGACCGCGGAATCATGCAACGACGTCGGCCCACACGGTCATGTCGTCGAATCGCGCGGCTCCGTACGTCGTCACCATCGGCACGTCGGCGGCATCGCGACCGCGACCGATCACGATATTACCGATACGTCGACGGTTGTTACGCGGATCAAACGTCCACCATCGGCCTCCAAGATAGACCTCCATCCACGCGCAAAAATCCATCGGCGACGTGGGCGGCGGCACGTCGATGTCGGGGAGATAACCGAAAACGTAACGCGCCGGAATGCTCATCGCGCGGCAAAACGTAATCGCGAGGTGTGCGAAATCGCGACACACGCCGGTCGCTTCGCGTAGCGTATCGACCGCCGTCTTAAACGGCCGCGTCTCGCTATAGTGAAAGCGGACGTGTTGATGGATCCAATCGCAGATCGCTTCGACGCACGCCCAGCCGGATGCGAACGAACCGAAGAGTCGGTATGCTTCATCGGTCACTTCGTCAGAGAGACAGAAACGACTCGCGAGCGTATACAGAAGAACGTCGTCGGGTAACTCTTCGATCGCGTGCCGACGTGCATTCGGATCGCCGGGTGCCGGTCGCGGTGAAATTGCAACGTCGACGTCATAACGCATCGCGAAGCGCCCCTGCGGCAGCGTCATACGTCGACAGAGATTGCCGTAGACATCGCGATAATCGTGAAATACGATTGCGGGATCGCTCGTCCACGACTCGCGCTCGATCGTCATCGTCGCGCCGGATCCATCGGGCCGGATGAGGAAAACGGCGGCACTCGGCGCGGCGATCTCGTACGTGAAGGCGCATCCCGCGCGGACCATCAGCGATTGCATCGTTCCCGACATTGAAACTTCACGTTGACTTCGCACGTCGACGCGCCTTTATCCAGATGCCCCAAGAGAAGGGTCGGGGGTCGGCGGCGCGAACGTGCCGGAGTCGCGCTTGCGGCGTTCGCTACGCGCCTTTAGCTCAATCGGTAGAGCATCGGACTTTTAATCCGTTGGTTCTGGGTTCGAGTCCCAGAGGGCGCACGGGCGAAGTCGGGAACCGGCACCGCTAGCTCAATGGTAGAGCAGTTGACTCTTAATCAATTGGTTGAAGGTTCGAGTCCTTCGCGGTGCATGATTTTGGAAGCCCTCACGAAGGTGGGGGCTTCCGCTTTTTTTTGGCGAGCCGCGAACGGAGCTGATGTTTACCCCGACATTTACGGTGGTATCGAGCAGACAACTTCTATGGAACATTCAGCTAAGACGCCAAAACGAACCGATTTCGACGCGCACGATCATGCCATGGGTCTGTCGATCGGCGAGGTGGTTCGCGAGCTCGTCGATCTTTTGGGCGCGACGACCGTCGCGGTGCTCGGCG
>JANYGA010000136.1 GCA_025359485.1 Rhodospirillales bacterium
GTGCGTCGAGTCCGCGCACATTCGAGATTTCGATGCGCGGACGATGCGCGTCGTCGCGAAGGTCGACGGTGCCGAGCACGAATGCGCGATCGATTTCGAGCACGCCCTCACCGATACGGACGACGCGCGCGACGTTTTGATCGCGATGGCACGCGCGAGCAAAATGTCGTCCTAGACTAGTCTCGCAAAACGTCGAGCGCTTGCGCGAACGTCGCGATCGGTACGATCGCAATGCCGCGTTCGTGCGCGATTTCCGGATAATTCGCAACGGGAACGAGAAAGAGTTTCGCACCCGCTCGCTGCGCGGCGATGAGTTTCTGACGCGTCCCTTCGATCGAGCCGACGGTGCCATCGAGGGCGATCGTGCCCGTCCCCGCGACGGGCTCGCCCGTGCGGACGCCGTGCAGAGCGCCATAGATGTGCAGCGCGAACATGAGTCCGCCGCTCGAGCCCGAGACGTCGTCGAAAGCGTAGCGGACCGCAACGGGGAGATGCGCCGAAGGCACGCGTTCGATGACGAGAACACCGAGTCGCGCGCCGCGCGTCGTCGCGATCGTCGGCACGACGAGCTCGCGCTCGACACCATCGCGCAACACGCGAACGCGAACCGAGCGCGCGCGCCCGAGCGACGCGAGAGCGCGTTGCAAGTCGCGCTCCGTCGCAATCGCACGCGCGCCGACGCGGGCGATGCAATCGCCGCGCCGCAGGATGCGCGGACCGGGTCGCATCGGAATATCGGCGATACACACGCGCGCCGCCGGAACCTCGACGCGGAGACCTGCCGCGCGTTCCGCGACGATCGCAGCGACGTTCTGACTCTCACCCATCGCATCGCTCATCACGCGATCGTAACCACGCGCGCTCTCACCCGCTGGCATCACGCGCTCGCGACTGACGATGCGCGTTCCGGGCAAGACGGCCGCCGCGAGCAAGAGCACCGATGCGCGCGCGAGGACGACGTCGGTGAGATACAGGCGTCGCTCCGGCGCCGGATACCCGACGACGGTGATGCGTTTGCCGAGATCGATCGCGCCACCGGGCGCGAGCACGTAATACGGCGTCGGCACGATCGAGAGGCCCGCGAGGATCGCGAGCACCACGATCGTCCAAATGTAGACAGCGTTGCGCCGCCCACCCATGCGCGACGACCTAGCGGTGCACTTCGAGTGCGTCGAGTTCGACCGTCCCTGCGTCTTGGGCATCGAAGGCCGCACGCTTCGAACGTGCTGCGACCTCGGCGACCGGCGCCTGCGGCGCCGCAACAGCCGCTTGCGGCGCGCGGGGCACGAGTGCATCTTGCCCTTTGCGCACCGAGCCGAGAGCGAGCGCGAGACGACTTTCAAGATCGGCGAGCACGTGCTGCGCGTACGAGTCGGCACCGGCGCGAATGCGTTGCGCCTTCGCTTCGGCTTCGCGTAAAACGATGTCGGCCGTGGTGCGCGCTGCCTTCACGATATCTTGCTGCTCGACGAGCTCGTTCTTCTGCGCGACGGCTTCGGTGACGATCGCCTGCGCTTTCTCTTGCGCGTCGCGGACGATGCGGTCTTTGTTCGTCGCGATCACTTTCGCGCGGCCGACTTCTTCGGGCAACGTCGAGCGCATCTTCTCGATGAATTCGACGAGCTTCTCTTCGCTGAGGATGCGATAGCCCAGCGGCATCCACGTGCCTTCACGGACGTAGCCTTCGAGTTTATCGATGACGCGGTAAATCGACAAAGTAAGATCCTTTCCTACGAAGCGGGGCGGGCGTGGCTCTTTTGATTCATGTACTCCAGGACGACGTCGGGAACGTACTTTGCGATATCGCCGCCTTGAAGGAAGACTTCTTTGATGAGGCTCGAGCTTACGAACGAATAGCTCGAATCGGACATGAGGAACATCGTATCGACGTTGGAGAGCGAGCGGTTCATATGTGCGAACGCCATCTCATTCTCGAAATCCGAAACGACGCGCAGACCTTTGACGATCACATCCGCGTCGGTACGTTTGACGAAATCGGCAAGTAACCCGCGGAATCGATCGACGCGAACGTTGGCGTATTGACTCGTGCAGCGCCGTAACATTTCCTCGCGCTCCTCGAGATTGAAGAACGGCGATCGTTTCTGTGGGTTGACCACGACCGCGACCGTGACGATCGGAAAGATCGCAGCCGCGCGCGCGATCACGTCGAGGTGGCCGTTCGTCGGTGGATCGAACGAACCCGGATAGATCGCGTGGCTTTGCGGAACGCCCGCGCTATCGCGCATCGCCGACTCGCAAGAACTGTAACATTACTTCGCCGTAACGTTGCTCGCGCACCGTCGAAAATCCGAGCCGCTCGAAGGCGGGCGCATTTTCGCGACGTTCGTAGACGACGATCGTCGAAGCGTCGATCGCGCCGCGTTCGAGCAGATTGCCGAATGTGAGGAGCGGCGGCGGCAAGGCGTATGGTGGATCGGCGTAGACGAAATCGAAACGCCCGCTCAGGCGTTTGACGGCCGTTTCGGCGGGTGCGCAGACGATCGTCGCGCGTTTCTCGACGTCGAAATCGCGCGCGGCATCGCGAATTGCTTGCGCGGTCGGCGCGTGGAGTTCCACGAAGGTGACGGTAGCCGCGCCACGCGAGAGCGATTCGAATCCGATCGCACCCGTACCGGCGAAGAGATCGAGCACGCGCGCATCGACGATCTCGTCACCCAGGATCGAAAAGAGTGCCTCTTTGACGCGACCGGGGGTCGGTCGGACCGCCGCTCCGGTTGGGGAGCGAATGACGCGCGAACGAAGTTCGCCGCCGGTCACGCGCACTCGGGTCTTCGCGTCATCCAGCGAGATTCGTCGCCTCGTTGAGTCGCCCTTGGAGAATGCCGGGCAATTCGGCAAGCGAACGGATCGTGTGCGTCGGTCGCGCGACTCCTTCCGGGTACGCACCGCCTTCGTCGTACCAAACGGTGGTGATTCCGAGAGCGGCGGCGCCCGCGATATCGCTTTGCGGATCGTCGCCGACGTACCACAGTTCGTCGACCGGGACTTCGAAATGCTTCGCCAGGAGCGCGAAGGCATCGGGATGCGGTTTGCGGACGCCGATGCGCTCGCTCACGTACACCGGACCGCGAAATTCGATGAGCCGCGCCTTCTCCTCTTGGAGCGGGCTCCAACCATTGGTGAGTAGCGCGTATCGCACGCCCATTTCGTCTAGTTTCGCAAGGAGCGCACCTGTCTCGGGACGCGCGCGTACGAATTCTGGCACGCGAGCGATGACGGCGTCGCGGAAGTCCGACGCACGATCCGCGATTTTATTGCCGACCGGAACGAAGCGTTCGAAGAATCCGGCGATGCCCGTTTCGACCGAGACGTCGCCCGTGCGATACGACTCGAGAGCGCCGTCGATCGTTTTTTCGGCGGCCGCCGTGTCGTAAGCGACGCCCTCCTCGCGCGCGAAATCTGCGAGCATCGCGAGTGCGACGGTGCGTTCGATTTGATTATCGAGCCCGAGCGTGTGATCGAAGTCGAGGCCGACGGCGAGATTTGATGACATGCAAAGCCTCTTCCCATCGGAGCGGGCGACTAAGCCTCACGATCAATCGATACTCGGGGAGTACGTTGCCACAATGCAATTGGGTATATCTCCGAAATGCAACCGGACTTCTTTGGGTCGATCGAGAGACGCAGCACCGAATCGGCCACGGCTCTCGTGCCGGACACGACGTCTCTCGATGCGCTGCGCGAAGCTGCGCGGGGCTGCCGAGGATGCGATCTCTACGCACATGCGACGCAAACCGTCTTCGGGGAAGGCCCGAGAAACGCGCGCATGATGTTGGTCGGCGAGCAACCCGGAGATATGGAAGATCGCCAAGGGCATCCGTTTATCGGGCCCGCCGGAAAGCTTTTGCGCGGCGCACTTTCGGAAGCGGGTATCGATCCCGCCCTCGTTTACATCACGAACGCCGTCAAGCATTTCAAATTTATCGAGCGTGGAAAGCAGCGTATCCACTCATCGCCGAAGCGCATCGAAATCGTGTCGTGCACGCCGTGGCTCGAAGCGGAGATTCGTGCGTTACAGCCGACGCTCGTGGTCGCACTCGGCGCGACGGCGGGGCGTTCGAGACGAGCAGTATCGCGCGTTCGTGGCAGATCTCACATCCGCTCGCGCGACCCTCGAACGCTTGATCGCGGCCTAACGACACTATCCCGAGTGCAGGCATTCTTTGGCGTAGCACGCTCCTACGTCGAGCGTTCCTTTCGCGATGCTTCAACATCGGAACTTCGTGGTAGGTGCACAACCATGTCAAATTTTAATCGCACATCGTTTATTCTCGGCGCCGGTGCGCTCGGCGTCGGTTGGAGTACGGCCGCGCTCGCCGCCCCGATGGCGATGCCACTCCCCGGGCCCGATCTCAAAGCCGACGCCGATATGCAGCGCGTGCTGCAAAACATTCTCGCCGGCAACACCCCGCCGATCGCCGACGTCGAGCCGCGCATCGCGCGCGAATTTCCGTCTTTTGCCGACGCACTCGCGGCGACGCTGACGCAAATGGGGAAGCCGACCGTCGAGACGATCGGTGGACTCAAACATAAAGTGATCGATGGCCCCGGCGGCCCGTTGCTGCTGCGCATGTACATGCCGAAAAAGATGGCCGCCACGCTGCCCGTCGTCGTGTATTTCCACGGTGGTGGTTGGGTAATCGCGAACCTCGATACATACGACGCATCGGCACGCAGTCTCGCCAACGGCTCGGGCGCGATCGTCGTTTCGGTCGCGTATCGTCAAGCACCCGAGCATCCGTTTCCGGCCGCGGCCGACGACGCGTTCGCCGCGTATAAGTGGGTCGTGGCCAACGCCGCCT
>JANYGA010000214.1 GCA_025359485.1 Rhodospirillales bacterium
CGATCAGTTCGTCGACGGCCACCTGACACGGGCAGGAGTGCGTGAGGTCCTTGCAGCCGAGGCACGTGCACGTGAGCGCGAGGCGCGGACCGCCGCAGTGGGGGCAGGGAGGGGAGGGGTTCGGGTACTCGTCGCTCATCGCGCCGACTGTACCTTCTCTTCGCGGAAGCACCGCATCGCGGCTACGAGTCCGCGCCCGCGCTCTTCGGCGAATTTTCGCCGTCCGACGACGTCGCGCACGAACTCAAAGCGGCTCTCGAAGCGTTCGTCTGCGGCTACGACGCGATCTTCGCCCCGCAGGCACTCGGCGCGCATGTCGACCATCGGCGCGTACGCGATGCGTTGCTCGCAATCGACGTCGCACGACCGGACGCGTCGCGCGTCGCCTGGTATCGGGACGCACCCTACGTTCTGCGCGACCCGGTCGCGCGACCGACCGAACCGCTCGCCTCACGAGCCTCGGTAACGGCCGCGATCGCGCTCGACGACCGGGCGATCTCGGCAAAGCTCGACGCATGTGCCGCCTATGCGAGCCAACTCGGTTTTCAATTCGGTGGCGACGTAGCGATGCGAGAAGCTTTACGGAAGTTTGCGATCGCCGAGGGCCGACGGTACGGTGTGGATGGTTCGATCGAAACGTTTCGTCGCCGCGTCGAATCGTCGTCCGGCGGGCTATTCGACTTCGGCTAACGATGCGCGAGCGCGTATCGAAGCTCGACCCCGCGACTCGCTAGGGCTAGTGACCGGTTCGACGCGATATGGTTGTGGGCGGGGCTCGGCGAATCGCGTACCGCTCCCAGTAGAGACGGTCATAGCGTGAAAGAGGCACATCGTGGACGAGACCGAGTCGGGGAAAATCTTGCGGCTTCTCGACGTGGTCGCGATCAACGTCGAAAAGGTCCGGCAAGAATCGTCGGAACACCGTCAAGAAACGACACGCCACCGCCTCGAGACGCAACGCGGCTTCGAACGTATCGAGCTCCGCCTCGAACACGTCGAGGTCCGCCTCGAGCACGTCGAACACCGTCTCGGGTACGTGGAAACGCGCGTCGAATCGCTCGAAACGGAACTTCGAGATTTCCGCGGCGATTTCGATCGGCGGATCGCGCCCCTCGAGCGCTAGCCAAGAGAAGGTCGCGGCGCAACAGGCTGTCGGACGCGCATCGCGTTTCCAAGTCTCAACGATCCTACGTGCCAAAGAGAGATCGCCGTGGCGCACCCAAGTGTTCTGCGTCGCGTACCGGCCAGCATATTGGCGCACGGCGCGAACGAACGAATCGACCGCCGCGTTGAGGCTCGCGGTTGCTCCGCACTGCGCACCAACACCGCGATCTCATCCGCCAGCGTTCCGCTCGCGATCGCGGCCGCAACCTCGCCGCCGATGTACGACGCCTCGTCGTGCGGCGTCGGCCACACCGAACGTGCGAGATCGCCTCGCGGGCGATCAATATTTTGGGCTGATGCCGTCGAGGGCCAGGTTGAGTTCGAGAACGTTGACGTGCGGCTCGCCGAGAAAGCCGAACTCGCGGCCGCGGACGTGTGCGGCGATCGTGGCGTCGATCTTCGCAAGCGTTACATGGCGAAGGTCGGCAATGCGCTGCGCCTGATAAGCGGCGGCTTCGGGGGAGATATCGGGATCGATTCCACTCGCACTCGAGGTCACGAGATCCATCGGCAACGGTCGCGTCGTGTTGGGATTTGCTTTGCGCAGGGCCGCGATCGTCGCTTTGGTCGCCTCGATCAACTTCTTTGACGTCGGTGCGAGATTCGTGCCGCCGGTCGACGTCGGATCGTACCCGTTCTTCCCCGCAGCAGATGGTCGACCGGTGAAGTATTGCGGTTTTGTCCAGAGCTGCCCGATGTGTTCGGAGCCAACGATCTTGCGGCCCACGGTAACGAGCGACCCGTTCGCCTGATGCGGGAAGACGAGACTCGCGATGCCCGTCATCGCGAGCGGGTACGCGATGCCCAGGAGCACGACTGTGACGACGGTGTAGATCGCCGAGGTCGTCAGCGGCCAAGCGTTCGGAAGTGATGCGGTTTTCATGCTGTCCTCGGAGCTACGTCAGATGGAGTGTGGAGAGAATGACGTCGATGATCTTGATTCCGGCGAATGGAACGATGATACCGCCGAGACCGTAGAGCAAGACGTTATCGCGCAAGACGGCATTCGCGCCGCGCGGGCGATAGGGCACGCCACGCAACGCGAGCGGAATGAGCGCGACGATGATGAGCGCGTTGAAGATAATGGCGGAGAGGATCGCGCTCTGCGGCGTTGCGAGATGCATCACGTTGAGGGCTTGCATCGCGGGATAGGTCGTCACGAACATCGCCGGCAGAATAGCGAAGTATTTCGCGACGTCGTTAGCGATCGAAAACGTCGTGAGCGCGCCGCGCGTCATCAGCAGTTGCTTACCGACTTCGACGACCTCGATGAGTTTGGTCGGATCCGAATCGAGATCGACCATGTTCCCCGCCTCTTTGGCGGCTTGGGTGCCGGAGTTCATCGCGACGCCGACGTCGGCTTGGGCGAGCGCGGGCGCGTCGTTCGTACCGTCGCCCGTCATCGCCACCAGACGCCCCGACTTCTGCTCGCGTTTGATGAGCGCCATCTTCGTTTCGGGCGTCGCCTCGGCGAGAAAGTCGTCGACGCCCGCTTCGCGCGCGATGGCACTCGCCGTAAGGGGATTATCGCCCGTGATCATGATCGTGCGAATGCCCATCGCGCGCAAGCGATCGAAGCGCACGTTCATATTGGGCTTAAGGATATCTTTAAGGTAGATCACGCCGAGAATGTTGCCGTCTTCGGCCAGGAGAAGGGGCGTGCCGCCGGCGCGCGCGATGCGTTCGACATCGGGTGCGAGTTCGGAGCCGGTTGAATCGCCGCCACGCTCGCGAACCCAGGCGCGCACGGCGTCGGGCGCACCTTTACGAATCGCGCGCCCGCCTTGAAAATCGAGGCCGCTCATGCGCGTGTAGGCGGAGAACGGAACGAACGTCGCGTCGGCCGGCGCTTTGCCGATCGCGCCCGGGATCCTTGCAACGTCGGGTGCGGCGAGCGCGACGATCGAGCGACCCTCGGGCGTTTCGTCGGCGAGCGAAGAGTAGTAGGCCGCAAGCGATGCCATCGTCCGGTCGACGCCCGGCGCGAGCACGATCTCGGTTGCCTGGCGATTGCCGAGCGTGATCGTCCCCGTCTTATCCAGCAGTAACGTATCGACGTCGCCCGCGGCCTCGACCGCACGCCCGCTCATGGCGAGCACGTTGCGTTGGAGCACGCGGTCCATACCCGCGATCCCAATTGCCGAGAGCAGGCCGCCGATGGTCGTCGGGATCAGACACACGAGCAACGCAACGAGGACCGTGACGCTCTGCACGGTGCCGGCGTAAATCGAGAACGGACCGAGCGTCGCGACGGCGATTACGAAGATGATCGTTAAGCCCGAAAGTAAGATCGACAGCGCGACTTCGTTCGGCGTTTTCTGACGCGCGGCGCCTTCGACGAGCGAGATCATGCGGTCGAGAAACGATTCGCCGGGATTGGATCCGATCCGAACGACGATGTAATCCGAGAGCACGCGCGTGCCACCCGTGACGGCGCTTCGATCGCCACCGGATTCGCGAATGACGGGCGCGGATTCACCCGTGATCGCCGACTCATCGACCGATGCCGCGCCTTCGATCACCTCACCGTCGCCCGCAATAACTTCGTTCGGTTCGACGCGGATGAGATCGCCTTTGCGCAGCTCGTTTGCGTTGATCGTCGCGATGCCGCTCGCTGTCACGAGTCGTGCCCGCGTATCGCTTTTCGTGCGGCGAAGGAAATCGGCTTGCGCTTTGCCGCGGCCTTCGGCGACCGCCTCGGCGAAATTTGCGAAGACGACCGTAAACCAGAGCCAGAGCGCGATCGCGAGATCGAAGCCCGCATCTTTGCCGCCGCGCGCGAAAAGATCGCGCAACCAGAAGAGCGAGACGACGAGCGCGCATATTTCGACGATGAACATGACGGGATTGCGTGCTTGCCAGCGCGGATCGAGTTTGGCGAACGAATCGGCGATCGCGCGCACGATGATCGCGCGATCGAAAAGAGAGCGCTCTCTCATAGCGTCTTTCCTTGCAGCATCTGCAAATGTTCCACGATCGGGCCGAGGGCATCGGCCGGGACGAACGTGAGTAAGCCGACGATGACGATGACGCCGAGCAAGAGCACGACGAAAATCGGCGAGGTCGTCGTGAACGTCCCAACGGTTTCGGGGACGCTCGTTTTTCCCGCGAGCGATCCCGCGAGCGCGACTGCGGGGATGATGAAGAGGAAGCGGCCTGCGAGCATCGCGATGCCGAGCACGATATTGTAGTACTGATTCCCGCCGAGCCCGGCAAACGCGCTGCCGTTATTTTCCGTCGCCGATGAAAACGCGTAGAGCACTTCGGAGAAGCCGTGCGCGCCTGCGTTTCCGAGCGTCGCAACGCCCGCGGGCAAGACGATCGACGTCGCGGTCCCGATGAGCCCGAAGATCGGTAACACGAGCACGCCGAGGATCGCGAGCTGCACTTCGCGGCGCTCGATTTTTTTGCCGAGAAATTCCGGAGTTCGGCCGACCATGAGGCCTGCGATGAAAACGGTGAGGACGACGAAGATCAGCATGCCGTACAGTCCCGTACCGATTCCGCCGAAGACGATCTCGCCGAGTTGCATATTTAACAGCGGTACGAGTCCGCCGAGCGGCGTCCACGAATCGTGCATCGAGTTTACGGCACCCGTCGACGTATCGGTCGAGATCGTACCGAAGAGCGTCGACGCTGCGACGCCGAATCGCGCTTCTTTGCCCTCCATGTTCGGCCCGGCCACGCCGAGCTGATGCACGATCGGATTACCCGCGCTTTCTGCCGTAAACGCTCCCGCGAAGCCGACGATAAAGAGCACGCTCATCGCGGCGAAGAGCGCCCAGCCTTGACGTTGATCCCGTGTGAAACGACCGTAGGTATACGTCAGTGCCGCCGAGATGAGAAACATCGCGAGCATCTCGAGGAGGTTGCTCAACCCCGTCGGATTTTCGTTCGGCGAACTCGAATTCGCGTTGACGAATCCGCCACCGTTGGTGCCGAGTTCCTTGATCGCTTCTTGCGAGGCCATCGGCCCTTGCGTGATCGATTGCTTCATGCCGTCGATCGTGTGCGCGTCGGTATACGCGTGAAAATTTTGTGGAACGCCCGTAAAGACGAGCACGAGTCCGAAGACGACGGAACACGGCACGAGTACGTAGAGAAGCGAGCGCGTCATGTCGACCCAAAAGTTGCCGAGCGTCGTACGATCGGTTCGCGTGACGCCTCGGATCACGGCGATCGCGACCGCGAGTCCGGCCGCGGCCGACACGAAATTATGCCAGCCGATGCCCGCCATCTGCGTGAGATAGCTCATCGTGCTCTCGCCGGAATAGAACTGCCAATTCGTATTCGTTAAGAAGCTTACCGCTACGTTCCACGCGCTATCGGGTGCGAGGTTGTCGAAGCCTTGTGGGTTGAGTGGCAGATACTTCTGCGTGCGCAAGAGGACGTAGAGATACGCGAGGCCTACCGCGCTGAAGGCGAAGAGCGCGAGCAGGTACGACGTCGCCGTCATCTCCCGTTCGGGATCGACGCGCAGTAGTCGATAGAATCCGTTTTCGATGCGAGCGAAGACGGGTGAAAGAATGGTTCGTTCGCCGCAAAAGACGCGCGCGAGATAGATCCCGAGCGGCCGCGTGCATAGGGCAACGAGCGCGAAAAGGACTGCGGCCTGAAGCCACCCGACAATGGTCAAGAGCCGGCTCCTAAAACTGTTCGGGTCGCAGCATCGCGTACGTGAGATACGCGAGCGTGGCGGCGGCGAGTATGAGGCCGAGCGCGTTGTCGAACATGGGCCCTAGATCCGATCGCACGCGCGCGCGTACGCGTCGAAAAGGGTGAATGTGACGATCGTGAGCGCGAGGAGCGAACCCTCGAGGAGGTACATCATTGGGCTACGATAGGCGGTTGGAGCGTGTTCGAGGAGCCGTCTTTTGGATGATCCGAACGGACGCTCGTCGCCCGACGCGGCTCGCGCAACATCTGCAGCCTCGATTGCGTTCATTGACTACGTGCCGCGAGGTGTCGAAAACGCGCTGGTGTGGTAAGTCAAATTCGAAACCTATTTGGAGGCAATTATATTTATGAAATTTTTAGCAACGGCGGCCGCGGCCGTCCTCATCGGTCTCTCGCCGCTCGCCGCTTCGGCAGCCGTTTCCGTCGGCACGCAGCTGACGGGTTCCATCGATCAATCGCTCAGTTCGAATCACGCGACGGTCGGCGAGCCCTTCACTTTGAGCAACGTCCGCTCGAGCGACAACAACATTACGGGCGCCAAAGTCTACGGCCACGTCACCGACGTGCAAAAAGCCGGTCAAGGTACGCCCGGCAAGATTTCGCTCGCCTACGATCGTCTCGTCACGCGTGGCGGTACGGCATACGCGATTAGCGGCAACACCGTTAGTGCCGCCGTCGCGACGAAGAGCAACGCCGTGAAAGAGATCGGCGGCGCCGTCGTCGGCGATATCCTCGGAAATTACGTTGGAAAGCACATCGGCGGCTTCGGATCGTCGATTGGCGGCATCGCAGGCGCCGCTGGCGGCTATCTCGCGGCGAAGAACAATCGCCAGAACGTCGAGATCGTTCCGCACACGGCCGTGACGCTGCAAATCGCACAAGCCCGTCGTCAAGCGACGCGCTAAGCGAACCCCGTCGCGCAGAATGGACCCCGCTTGCGGGGTCCATTTTTCATGTCCGGTCGGCCATGCCGTTTCAATCGAGTGGGGCGAGTACCAAGAGCTGCTGTGCACCCGCATCGAGGAGGCGCCGTGCGAAGGGAATCCCGCGCGGGGGCCAACGAGGCCTATTGCGCGCGCCCTCGAGTGCGATCGTCGTCGCGCCCTGACGCACGGTTGCGGCGAAGAGCGCTTTGGCAGCATCGGGACCCGTCACGGTTTCGAATCGCGCGCGGACGCGCCGTGCGGCTTCGACGAGCGATGCGACGACGCGTTGATCCGCTGCTTCGGCCGTCTTGGCAACGTGAATGACCGAGAGATCGATCTCGAGCCGCAGCGCGATGCGCGCGCAACGCTCGATGAGATCGACATCGCGTTCTCGCGCTTTCACGCCGAGGGCGAGCCGTGAAAACGGCGTCGGCCGTTTCGCGGTGCCGCGTGCGTGCACGACTTCACGTAGCGCGAGTTCGCGTAGCGACGCGAGGTTTTCCGTGCGAAAGAAATGCGTGAGCGCGTCTTCGATTTTTTCGGGTTTGTAGATCTTGCCCGCGCGCAGACGTTCGCGTAAAGTCTCCGGCGTCGTATCGACGAGGATCGCATCGTCGGCGAGTTCGAGAATTTCATCGGGCACGGTCTCGCGAACGCGTTGACCCGTGAGTCGGAAGACGGCGTCGCCGAGCCCTTCGAGATGCTGGATGTTGAGCGTCGTCATCACCGAGATGCCGGCGCGAAGCACTTGGAGGACGTCGTCGTAGCGTTTGCGATGTGCGTCGCAAACGGCGTTGGTATGGGCGAGTTCGTCGATGAGGGCGACCGCGGGTTTACGCGCGAGCAGCGCGTCGAGATCGAGTTCGCTCGAGACGACGCCATCGCAATCGGCGACGCGACGATCGAGGATTTCGAGGCCCGCGGTTTTGCGATCGGTATCGGCGCGGCCGTGCGTTTCGACGAAGGCGCCGACGACGTCGACCCCGCTCTCACGCAATTGATGCGCGCGATCGAGCATCGCGTAGGTCTTGCCGCTTCCCGCTGCGGCGCCGAGATAGATCGTGAGCCGGCCGTAGCCGATACGCATACGGTCCGCCGTCGTCTTCGCGTAACGCGAGAAGGCGAGTTCGCGTTCGGCTGCCGCAACGTAGGTCGTCGGATCGACGATGAAAATGTCGCGTTCGAGCGGTTGTGATACGATACGGTACGCGAGCGGACCCAGCGGCACGGTAACGATCGTCGCTTTGAGTCCGCCGAAGCGCGGCTTGTTGTTGTCGAAATCGTGCAACGGCACGACGTGCGCGTCGAGTTCGCTCGAAATCGTTTCGACCGAATCGATATCGCGTTCGCCTACGAGCGCCACGTCGAGTGCGAGATCGAGCGCGTGCGCGACGCTCGCGGTTTTGCGCAGAAAGATCGCGGTATCGCCGTCGCCCGTGGCGAGCGCGAGCGCCGTCGACGCGCGGCGCGGCATCACGTCGGGAATGGTAAGGTCGTCGACCGTGCGCAGCATCATTTCGCGCAAGAAGCGCAGCGTCTGTGGCCGGTAGATGCCCGCGCGCGCGCGATCGACATCCGCATCGCGCACGACGCTGCCCGCGAGCAGACGTGCTTCGAGCTGCTCGGGCGAGACGTCGAGCGCGATCACGGCGTCGGCCGCGCGCAAAAACGAGAGCGGCACGATCTCGCGGATTGGGTAGCCGATGAGGCCCTCGGCCGTCGCGGCGACGGTTTCAACGTGCGCGATGTTGAGCGCACCCGCAACCGCGATGCCCGCTTCGCGCAGGGCGAGCGCGTCTTGCCAGCGCTTGCGATGCACGCCGCCCGCGAGGTTGTCGTGCGCGAGCTCGTCCAAGACGATTGCCGCGGGTCGCAGCGCGATCGCCGCTTGAAAATCGAAATCTTCGAAGGTCGCTTCACCGACGCGAACGCTGCGCGTGGGGATGCGAGGTAAACGCGCGGCTAGCCGATCGAGATCGGGGCGACCCTTGGTTTCGATCCAACCGATCATCACGTGCAACCCGGCGTCGTGCATGGCGAGAGCATCGTCGAGCAGGCGACGCGTCTTCCCGGCTCCGGGTGCGCTCGCGAGGTAGACGGTGAGCCGAGCGGCCGTCCCGATATCCTTGAGGAGCGCCTCTGCTTTGGCCCGACTGGCCCCAGGCTCGGGTCGCTCCGCACGGTCGTTCACGAGCCGGACGGTTCTCAGCCGTCCCGGGTGCGACCCGCCAAGAT
>JANYGA010000226.1 GCA_025359485.1 Rhodospirillales bacterium
TGCCGACGCTCGTCGTCTGGGGCGAAGAAGATACCGCGCTCGCCAAAGAGACGACGTACGGTACGAAACGCTTCGCAAGCGATCTGCGAATCGTCTATCTGCCCGGCGTCTCGCATTGGGTCGTCCAAGAAGCACCCGAACGCGTCAACACGCTGCTCGCTGCGTTTTTATCGTGATGGCGTAGGATCTAGCCGAGTGCGAGCATCGCCCGCGATAAGAGCGCGCCCGCACCGGGAAGGCGCGCGATTCGCGCGTATCGTTCCACGCCCGCAGCCGTACCGAACGTGTCGTGCGCCCAAGCTTCGATGCGTAATCGTCGTACGATCGAAGCGCGCGTCGCATGCGCGTAACTCTCCCACGCATGGTCGTCACCGCGGAGGACCCGGCGCACGTAGCGTGCGGCTCGCGCACCGCTTCCGAGTGCGCTCGCGATCCCGGATCCGCTCAGTGGGCTCGCGAGCGAGGCGGCATCGCCGACGAGAAAAGCTCCGGGGCGCGCGAGTGCGAACGCGCGCGGTCCCAGCGGTATCGGCCACGCGCGTGCGGTACCGATCGTCGCGCCGTGCAAATACGGCGCGGCCGTCGCATGCGGACCGATGAAACGTTGCCACGCCGCGCGCACATCGAAAGCGCCTTCGCTCCGAATCGCACCGAGGCCGATATTGGCGACACCGTCACCCATCGGAAAGATCCAACCGTACCCATCGTTACGGTCGTGAACGAAAAATCGCATCCGCGTATCCGTATGCGGCATGCCCGCTGCATACGCGCGTACCGTAACGGCGACGTTGCGCGCGGGAGGTGCTGAATTGCCGAGCGCCCGCGAGACGAGCGAACCCCAGCCGTCGGCGCCGACGACGACGCGTGCCGCAATCGTTTGACCTTGCGTCTCGACGCCGACGATACGTCCGGGCCCGTCGCGCGTGACGTCGAGACCGCGTTCGAAACGCACGCGCGCTCCGGCCTCGCGCGCGACGTCGAGAAGGGCGCGATCGAGTTTCGCGCGCGCGAGCATGTATGCCGGTGCCGACGTCGCGCGCGGGTGTGATGTCTCCAGTGCACCGTAGCGGTCGCCACGCGGGCCGACGAGTATCGCCGCATCGATCGGCCATGCACCCGCGAGCACGCCCGCGCCGAATCCGAGCCGATGGATCGACGTGACGGCATCGCTCCCGAGCAAGTCGCCGCAAATTTTTTCGCGCGGCATCGGGGCGCGCTCGAAGACGACGACATCGACGCCGGCACGCGCGAGTGCGAGCGCGCACGCGGCTCCCGCCGGGCCGCCGCCGACGATTGCAACATCGACGCTCGTGCTCACGCGGTTCGCGCGCGTCGTTCGATGATGCCGACGGCGATCTCATGTGGCACGGTTATCGCAAGGATAAGCGCACCCGCGATCGCCTCGTTCGCATCGTCTTTCGCCATCGCATCGGCCGTCGCGCCCTTCGAGCGTACGAGCGCGTAGGCGAGGGCGGCGACGCCAACGGCGATCGCGACGTTGGGCATCGACTCTCGTGCGAAACGTTGCCATCGGGTGCGCGCCGTCCCACCGCGCGCGTCACGCTCGAGCAACAGGACGGTGTGGCGTACGGCGTGCCACGTCCCGAAATAAATACCGAATCCCAACCGTGGCGCACTTGCGAGGAGGACGCCCGCCGGCAAGGCGAGATCGATCGCATCGGCATACCGGCCCGCAAGCGCGTGGCGCGCCGCACATGCGAAGATCGCGCCCGCAATCGCGCGCGATCGCGAATCGCCTCCGGCGACCAGGAGCGGGATCGCGCCGCGCACCACGGCTTCGAAGCGCGCATCGACCCGCGAACCGCAGGCGCGTGCGAAATTTGCGTCACCGCGGCCAAAGTGATACCAGCTCAGCAGCTGCAACGCACGCGCCGCACGTTCGGGCGCCCGTCGTGCCGCGAGAAACGTGACGATTGCGAGCGAGCCGTATGCGAGCGAGATCGTCGCGCGGCCACCGCGCGGCCGAAAGCCGACTCGGACGAGCGTGGCGTCGTCGGTCGCACCGTGTGCGATGCCGAGCGTGCCGATCGCGACGGAAACGAGCGCGCGCGCGACGCGTGGCCGGAAGCGAGCAAAGAGACCGAGGACGATGACGGCAAGCCAAGTCGCGGCGCGCGTGCTACGAAGCATACGTGATCGTTCGGAGCCGCTGCAGAGTGCTCCGTTCGCGACAAATTGTGATCAAATGTACATTTCCTAGGGAGAGTGGAGCGCTGCTCCTCACGAATTCGAGGAACAACATGAGCGCCTCTCTTGCGGCGATCGATGGGTTCGCGACGTCGCTGCTTCTCACCGATTACGCCTCGACGCGTCCCGATCTCGTCGCGTTGTACGAACGTTCGAAAGGACGCCAGTGGAACGCAACGACGGATTTGCCATGGCAGACGGCCGTCGCTCTCGACGCGCCGCTCATCGTTGAAGAACGGCTCTCGCTCTATGGGACGCCGGAATTCGAAGCGATGAGTCTCGCCGCGCGCAAACGTTACAACGTGCTCGAAACGGCGTGGATCGTCAGCCAATTCTTGCACGCCGAGCAAACGTCGATGATGGCGTGCGGTCAGCTGATGGTCATGCTGCCCGATTTGGATGCGAAGTTTTACGCCGCGAGC
>JANYGA010000023.1 GCA_025359485.1 Rhodospirillales bacterium
CGATGTATGCCGACAACGCGAAGACCGCAGCGAACATCGAGGCTGCCCGCCGACTCATTCCCACGCTTGCGGTAAATCCGCTCGCGCAAGATCAATACGTTCGACTCATCGTCGAACTCGTGCCACAGGCGCAATGTGAAATCGACGAAGGGCTCGACGGAGCTCTCGAAACCGTGGCCAACCTTGCGGGGCGAACGGTGCT
Source organism: Rhodospirillales bacterium (assembly GCA_025359485.1). Classification (GTDB taxonomy): domain Bacteria; phylum Vulcanimicrobiota; class Vulcanimicrobiia; order Vulcanimicrobiales; family Vulcanimicrobiaceae; genus JANYGA01. Next base: position 203 of record JANYGA010000023.1, read on the forward strand.
CGGGCGCCTCGCGCAGCCCGTGCGTCCGGTCGGAACGTCGGGTGCTGCCGGCTTCGATCTCGGCGCGAGCATCAAAAATGGTGCGGCCATGCTCGGAAACGTGTTCACGTATTACACGATGAAAGACCGCGCCGCGATCGTCGGCCGCACGGGAGCCGTCGCCTTGGTGCGCGCGTTGCAAACCGCGGCTCCAGGTCGAAGAGTGCATTTGATCGGGCATTCGTTCGGTGGACGACTCGTAACCGCACTCGCAAATGCGCTAGCTCCGCCGGCGCACGTCGATTCGATGACCCTGCTCGAAGCGGCCTATTCCCACAACGGCATGGCGACCAATTGGGATGGTAATAAAACGAACGGTTCGTTCGTCGGGGTCCTCACCAATCGTACGGTGCAGGGCCCCGTGCTCATCACGCACAGCGCGCACGATATTCCCGTCGGCATCATGTATCCAACCGCGAGTCGCCTCATGAATCAAGTGGCGGCTTCGGTGTACGGTGGCCCCGACGACAAGTTCGGCGGCATGGGTCGTAACGGCGCCCAACATACCCCGCAAGTTCTTGCCGACGTCAAGCTGCAGCCGGTCGGCGGCGCGTATCCGGCCGCGCCGTCGATGACGCCGTTCGTGCTCAATATCAACGGCGACGGACCGAGCCCGATCATCACCGGGCATGGCGATATCTGTAAGGACGAAATCGCGCACGCGATGTTGTCGTACCTCTAGCGTCGCTCGCTAATGGTCGACCGTTGCGAACTCCGCGTTCGCTTCGATGAACGCACGACGCGGCACGACGTCGTCGCCCATGAGGATCGTAAAGGTTTCGTTCGATCCGGCGGCGGCATGATCGCCGTAGCGGATGCGACCGAGTTGGCGCGTTGCGGGGTCGAGCGTCGTCTCCCAAAGTTGCTCGGCATCCATTTCGCCCAGACCCTTGAAGCGCTGGATCGTCCAATTGCCCGCGCGATTGCGCATGAAGCGTTCGAGTGCGGCCTCGTTGCGAATATAGTGTGACTCTTTGCCCTTGATCACGCGAAAGAGCGGCGGCATCGCGGAATAGATATGACCGCTCGTGATGAGCTGCGGCATGAAGCGGTGGAAGAACGTGAGCATGAGCGTCGCGATGTGCGCGCCGTCGACGTCGGCGTCGGTCATCATGATGACTTTGTGATAGCGCAGTTTCGAGAGGTCGAACACTTTGAGCACGCCGCAGCCCAAGGCGCGCACGAGCGTATCGATCTGCTCGCTCTTGAGCGCCTTCGCGACGTCGGCTTTCTCGACGTTGAGGATCTTGCCGCGTAGCGGTAGGATCGCTTGGAAGCCTGAGTCGCGGCCGCTCTTGGCGGTTCCGCCGGCCGAATCGCCTTCGACGATGAAGATCTCCGAAAGTTTGGGATCGCGCTCGCGACAATCCGCGAGCTTGCCCGGTAACGACGTCGAGTCGAGCACGGACTTGCGTTTGATGACGGTATCGCGCGCGCGTCGCGCGGCGTCGCGCGCCTTTGCGGCGAGGATCGCTTTTTGCACGATCGTCTTTGCAACGCTCGGATTCTCTTCGAAAAAACCGGCGAGCATTTGGTACGTCGTCGACGAGACCGCGCCGTTCGCTTCGGAATTTGCGAGCCGCTCCTTGGTTTGGGCTTCGAAGCGCGGTTCGCCCAACCGCACGGCGATTGCGGCGACGAGGCCTTCGCGAACGTCGTCGGCGGTGAGCGCGTCTTTGACGAGACTGTTGTTCTGAGCGTACGTATTGATCGCACGCAAGAGTGCGGATCGGAAGCCCGCTTCGTGCGTCCCACCCAGCGCGGTTGCGATGTTGTTCGCGTAGGTCGCGACGATCGTTTCATCGGCATCGATATAACGCAACGCGAGAAAGACTTCGACGTCGCCCTTGTCGGTCGCGACGCTCTTGCGCGTGGAGATCGGCGGTGAGAGTGGGGTCGCCGTCGTCGTCATGAGATAGCCGAGGATCTCGGCGAAATCGCCCGCACGAAAGACCTCGCGCGTCTTGGAGGTTTCATCGACGAAGGTGAGTGCGAGGCCCGGATTGAGAAACGACGAGACGCGCAAGCGATCGCGCACGATCGCGGGATCGAAGCGCGTGATATCGGTGAAGATCGTGGTATCGGGCCAGAATCGAATGCGCGTACCGTGCGCGCGCGACGGTTTCCCTTGTCGGAGTTTTGCGACGGGGCGCCCGCCGTCGCGAAAGGTTTGGTCCCATATAAATCCATCGCGTTGGATCGTCATCTCGAGTTTGGTCGAGAGCGCGTTGACGACCGACGCGCCCACACCGTGCAGGCCGCCCGACGTCTTGTACGCTGCGCCCTCGAACTTGCCGCCCGCGTGCAAGACGGTCATCGCGACGGTCGCCGCGGGCATCTTTTCGGTCGGGTGCATATCGACGGGGATGCCGCGGCATCGTCTTCGACCGATGCGGAACCGTCGGCGTGAAGCGTGACGACGACCATCGTCGCATGGCCCGCGAGCGCTTCGTCG
>JANYGA010000037.1 GCA_025359485.1 Rhodospirillales bacterium
TCGCTTTCCCGCGCGTAAGCCAATTCTGGACGTCGCGCATCTCCGCGTGGAGCGGCAAACATTGCGGAAATTGCCTGTTTCCGGCGATATTTTGTTTACAATCCGAATTTATACCGACCCGCTTAAAACCCTGGCAGCGCATCCGCGCGGTGCTTCGTCGAAGCGGGCGCGACCGTCATCGTTGCCGATATCGATCTCGCAGGCGCACAGCGTGTCGCGGGCGACGACGCGCACATGTCGGCACTCGAACTCGACGTTACGGACGACGTCGCGTGGAAAGCGGCCTTCGCGACCGTCCTCGCGCGATACGGTCGCCTCGACGCGCTCGTGAACAACGCGGGGATCGCGTCGTTTCGGGATATCGAAACGATCGAAGATGCGGAGTGGCATCGCACGATGGCGGTCAACGTCGACGGAACATTTTTCGGCTGTCGCCAAGCGGTGATCGCGATGAAGGCGACGGGCGGCGGTTCCATCGTCAACATCTCATCGATCGCGGGCATCATCGGCGGTCGTAATACGATCGCGTACAACGCGGCCAAAGGCGCGGTTCGCCTGCTCACCAAGTCCGTCGCGTTGTACTGCGCGCACAAGAAGTATGCGATTCGTTGTAATTCCGTCCATCCGACGTTCATTCAAACGCCGATGGTCGATGCGGTCGTCAATGTGTCGCGCGATCCGGAGGCGACGGCGGCCGCGCTTGCGGCGAGCGTTCCCCTCGGTCGCATCGGTCACGCACATGAAGTCGCCGACATGTTACTCTATCTCGTATCGGATGAATCGCAGTTCGTAACGGGCTCGGAGTTCGTCATCGATGGCGGGTACACGGCCGCGTAGGATCGATCGCATGAGACTTGCCGCGCGGTCGGCGCCGCGCGCTGCCGAACGCAGTGCAATCGTTGCCGTTGCCGTCGCCGCCGTCGCGGCGTTCGCCGATGCGTACATCACGCAACCGCTCCTACCGATGCTCGGGCACGAGTATCGCATCTCGCCCGCAGTCGCCGGCGCGTCGGTCTCGGCCGTCGTCTTCGCGATGGCGCTTTCGTCGAGTGCGTACGGGCCGCTCGGTGAATTTCTCGGTCGCAAACGCGTGATGGTCGTTGGATGCGTGCTACTCGCGCTCGCAACATTCGCATGCGCGTTCGCGCCGGATTTTCGCGCACTCGTCGCGTTGCGCGCGATCCAGGGCGCGCTCATCCCGGCGATTTCGGCGGTCGCGGTTGCGTATCTCGGCGAACTCGGCGGGAAGCGCGATCTCGGAAGTCTCGTCGGCATCTACATCGGCGCGACGGTGACGGGCGGTTTTTTCGGTCGCGTCGGAAGCGGCATCATTGCCGATGCGCTATCGTGGCGCGCGTCGTTCGTTGCGTACGCTGGCTTCACGCTCGTCGCGGCGATCGTCCTCGCGCTCGGTCTGCGCGAGCGACGCGTGCCGCGCGAGGTTCGCGAAGGCAGTGTCGGACACGCCTTCGCGGGCGCGTATGGAGCGATGTTCCGACACATCGGGAACCCGAAATTGCTCGGCGCTTTTCTCGCCGGTGCCACGCTGTTTTTTGGATTCATCGGCATCTTCACCTACCTGCCGTATCTCCTCACCGCGCCGCCGTATTCGCTTTCGACCGGGGCGGTTGCGTGGTTTTATGCATCGTACGTCGCGGGTATCTTCACCGCGCCGATCGCCGGGCGGCTCTCCACACGCATGTCGCGACAAACACTCGTTGCCATCGGCTTCTGCATCGCACTCGTCGGTCTCGCGCTTACGGCGCTCGAATCGCTCGTTGCGATCGTGATCGGCACGGTCGTTTTGTGCATCGGAATGTTTGCCGCACAAGCGATCGTCCCGACATATGTGAACGTCACCGCGCGCGTCGCGAAAGGCGGCGCGAGCGCGTTATATCAGGCGTTTTACTACGTCGGAGCGGTCTTCGGATCGACGTTGCCGGGGCTCGGCTGGGAATGGTTCGGCTGGCCCGGCGTGCTCGCGACGTGCGGTGCGAGCATGGTGCTCGGACTCGTGGCGTTCGCCGTGTTCTGCCGCGACGACGTGTAGACGGCGCCGGCCGACGTTTCGCCGACGCATGCGAATGCGGGATGCGCGTCGATGCACGCGCGTTCGACGGGCGTATGATAGATGAGTGCGATTCGATCCAATCGCGTCGCGAGCCGATCGATCACGTCTCGCAAGATCGTCGCGTCGAACGGGTTGTAGAGATAGACGACGAGCGCGCCGCGCGGAAATGCGTACGTGCGTGCGTCGGCGAGTTTGATTCGCACGTCGCCGCAGCGTAGCGACGCGCGATCGATCGCGGCGAGATTGTCGCGCGCGATCGCACAGAGCGCGGGTGAAATCTCGACGCCGACGATGCGCGAGAAAGGATGGCGCGCCGCGAGCAAGAGCGCGCGGCCCATTCCCGCTCCGAGATCCACGAACGTGGTCGCGTCGATCGGAAACGGAACGATCGCGAGCAGCGCTTCGAGATCGCCGAGGGGTGTCGGCTCGTAATGCGTCGCGTGCGCGATGCTCGGGCCGATCGCTTCAGGATCGAGTTCGCCGAGAAAGAGCAACGCTTCGGTCACCACGCCGAACTTCGCGTCGAAGCGATGCCCCGCGCGTCGACCCGAAACTCGCACCATAGCTGACACCACGCGGGGGTACGACGGCGTCTAAGGGCCGACATGCCCGAGGGACCACAGGTCGCACGATATGCGCGCTTACAGGCGGAGAAACTCGCCGGTCACGAGATCAATCTCGATGCTCCGAGCGGCCGCTCCGAAGACGTCGCATCGTTTTTCGATGGCGCGACGCTACGCGGGATCGAAGCGATCGGCAAGCACCTCATCTACGATTTCGGCGACGAGCGGCTCATGCACGTCCATCTCGGCCGATTCGGCACGTTTCATTCCGGCGACATTCCCGCACCCGAAATTCGCGGCATCGTACGGTTGCGCATGTGGACCGACGACGTGTGGTTCGAACTACGCGGCGCGATCGCGGTCGAGATCTTCGATAACGATCGTCGCACCGCGCTCGGCGGTCGCATCGGGCCCAATCCCCTCGACCCCGAAGCCGATATCGAGGTCGCCTATCGCAAAATCATCAAGCGCCGAAGTTCTATCGGTTTACTGCTGATGGATCAATCGATCGTCGGCGGGATCGGCAATATCTATCGGTCGGAAGTGCTCTTTCTCAACCGCGTGCATCCGCTCGCACCGGGAACGTCGCTCACGCGCAAGACGTGGAAGGCGATCTGGGCCGATCTCGTGCGCGTGATGGCCGATGGCGCGAAGATCGGTCGCATCGTGACGACGCATGCGGTCGATCGGAAGAAACCCAAAGGCGCCGTGCGCCGCGAGGATCGATTCTACGTCTATCACCGCACGGGCTTGCCGTGCCGTCATTGTGGGACGGCGATCGAAGAGATGCTTCTCGGAACGCGGCGCGTCTTCTATTGCCCGAAGGACCAACCGGCGTATGTCGCGCCACGCGTGCGAGCTTCCCAGAAATCGCGCAAGCCGACGTAGCGAGCGAGCCAGCGGACGTGCGTCACGATCCTTCGGTCAAGCTTTTTACGAAATTCGAACACCGATCGGCTTGGTTTACGCCTCTAGCAGTACAGAGCGTCCTGCGGTCTGTCGATATACCGAGGAAGCTCGAGGCTAAAGTCAGGTGATTCGATGTCGGCAGCGTCCATGGAAGGCAACCTTCCCCAACTCGGTAATGAAATTACCAAGCAGTCCTTCCGACGCACCGCCATGGTCATCAGCGGGCTGCTCATCGGCATAACCGTCCTTGCCGCCATCGTGGGAAACGGACCGGGCCCGGAGATTCGCGCGTTTCTGCCGGTGTGCGCGACGCTATGGGCAACGGCGGAGATGCTGACGGCATTTCTTTTGCTGAGTCAATTCTATGTGGCGGGAAAGCTTTCGTACGCTCTCATCGGGAGCGGCTATGCCATTACGGGCCTCCTCACGGCGCCGTATCTCTTCGCATTTCCAGGTGTCGTTTTCTCACCGCCGTTTACCACGGGCGAGCTGCAGGTTTCCGTTTGGCTCTGGGTGATCTGGCACATGACGTTTCCGCTCGCGATCGGCGTGACGCACCTCATCGATCCCACGCTCGAACATCGCATCGTGCCACGTCGCGCGATCGGACGCGTCGTCTTTGCGATCATCGGTGGGACGATTCTTTTCGCCGTTGTCGCAACGGCGATCGTATATGCGTTTCGCGAGCATCTCCCGATCATCGTCCTCCCCGGCGGACACTTTTCGAAACAATACTCGACGTTCATCGCTCCCGGGATCGTGTTCGCCAATCTCATCGCGTGTGCGGTCGTCTCGCGAAGTCTGCGCCGCGCGCGCGCGTTGCAGCTTTGGGTGGCGGTCGCACTGCTGACATCGGCACTCGACGGCGCGCTCAACGCCACGTCTCACGGGCGCTACACGCCGTCGTGGTACGTCGGCAAGTTGGAAACGCTGACGACCGCAAGCGTCGTGCTGATGATGTTACTCTTCGAGATCTCGACGCTGTATCGTCGGCTCTTCGATGTCGCGAGTATCGACCCACTTACCGGATTGCAAAACCGTCGCTCGCTCGATTCGGAGATGCGCGGATTGATGAGCGAACTTCCGACGATGCAGGATGGCGTTGCGGTGTTGATGATCGATCTCGATAAATTTAAGTCATTTAACGATGTTTACGGCCACGCTCTCGGCGACGACGTCTTGCGTACCGTTTCGGACGTCTTGCGCGCGACGGCGAGTCGACCGACCGACGTGATCGCCCGCTACGGCGGTGAAGAATTCGTCGTGCTGCTCCCGTCGACGACGCTATCGGGTGCGGAGCGCGTCGCCGAGCGGATTCGCCTCGCGGTCGAATCGACGCCGATCGTCCTCCCGGATGGGACCTTCAAATCGATTACCACGAGCATCGGCGTCGCGCACGCAAGGCCGATGGATGCGACGTCGGCGGACTTGCTCTTCTCGGGCGCCGACCGCGCGCTGTATTCAGCCAAAGGGAGTGGCCGTAATTGCATCGCGACGGCCGTGTCCGTCGTCTCCCCGACGCTGGATATGCCCGCGCTGATTTAGGGCATTTTTGATGGTGGCGTACCGAGCGATGCCGCCACGAGTGCCGCAATACGACCGCCGTCGGGACTGCCGAGGCCCGTGCATGCATCCCAGCCCGAGCGAGCGACGTACGCGCCGTTGTCGCCATCGACGATATCGCGGAGGATGCCCGGATTCGCGTAAAGTCGCGGATTGAGAAATCCGAGCGGTTGCGGGAGGGTAGCATTGAGGCGTGCGACGAGCGCGGCCCAAAGCGGAGAGACCGCACTCGTGCCCCCGATGACGCTCGAAGCTCCGTCGACGAAAACTTTATATCCGGTTTGCGGATCGGCATCTCCGGCAACGTCGGGGACGCCACGGCCGACACGTGCGCCCGGATTCGCCGACGTCGGAATGCCGGCTCGTTGCTGCCATGTAGGTAGGTCGAACCGGTCGCTGATGCCGCCGCCCGTCGCGCCGCGGCCCGGGCCATCGTTCCAAACGCGTTCGCTCGTAATCTCGTTGCCGAGCAACTCGAGTCGCGTGCCGCCGCATGCGAGCACGTGTGGGCTCGACGCGGGAAAGTCGACGTGTGCGGCGTTGTCGGCGATGCCGTCGCTCGACCCGTTATCGCCCGAAGCGCAAAGCACCGTAACCCCGAGCATCGCTGCGTCCGCGAACGCCGCATCGAACGCTGCGAGCGCTTGCGCCGTCCAACGTGGCTCGGGCCCGCCCCAACTGATCGAGAGGATCTGCGGCCGATTCGCTAGGTCGTGAATCGCAGTCGTAATCGCGTCGAGAAATCCCTGATCCGTATTCGGGGCGAAATACACGACGATCTTCGCACCCGGCGCAATCGCGCCCGCAACTTCGATATCGAGAAGCACTTCGCTATCGGCACTTTGCGGATCGCCGGTCGGTGCATTCGTACCGCCGTCGACGGCGACACTCGTGACGTTGGGCTTCGGAATACCGAGTCGCGCGAAATATGTATCGAGATCTAATTGCGTATAACCGCCGCCGAGTTCGACGATGGCGATCGTTTGGCCGCGCCCGTCGCCGGGCGGAAACGCATACGCAGCAGCGATCTGCGTCGGGTCGTACGACTGCGTCGTGCCGACGGCGGGTCGGATCGCGCGACGAAATTGCGCGCGGGCCTGCGGTCGATCGTCGAGTCCGAAGACCCCGACGATGATCTCGGCAAGCGACGCCGGTACCGAGAGCGATCCGACGCGTCCGCGAAAGAGGCTGCCGTCGCTCGCACGATACGTCTGCAACGTCGCACCGAATGCGAATGTGAGTGCGCCGAGCGTTCCTTCGACCGTGATACTGCGGCGCGCTATATTCGCCTCGCACACGATGAGCTCGGATGCGAGGGCAAAGCGTTCGACGGCGAGGATGTCGGCGCGCGCGGCACCGTGCGTTGCGGCGAATGCCTCTCGCGTCAGATACGATCGCGCGTCGAGGGAAACGGCAGCTGCCATCGCGTCCGCGCGCGTCGTCGCATCGGGCGCACGTACGACGATCGTGACGGTAGCGTGCTCGCTTGGGTCTGCCGCGCCGATGGCGATCGCCGCTGTGGGGGGTTTGCGCTCGCTTCCGGCGATGGGCCGCCGCGCGTTCGTATCGATGTCGCTCATAGGTGAACCTTCGGACGACGTCTGACGATGACATGGCAAGCGTCGTCACGCCGCAAGACCGCGACGCTCGAGCGTACGATAGGCGATCGCTTCGGCGACGTGCGACGCGTCGATCGCACGTGCGTTTGCGAGATCGGCGATCGTCTGCGCGACGCGAACGATCCGATCGAGTGCTCGTGCGGAGAGTTGTCCGCGCGCTGCCGCCGCGCGCAGAAGCACGGTCGCTTCTTTTTCAAGCGTGCAGTAGCGTCGCACATCTGCGCCCGCGAGACTCGCATTCGTCGGATTGCGCGTGTCTGCATAGCGCCGATGTTGGATCGCGCGCGCAGCTTCGACCCGAACGCGAATGGCTTGCGACGATTCGGTGGGGCGTGACTCCAGCATCTCATCGAATTCAACACGCGGGACGTCGATATGAAGATCGATCCGATCGAGCAGTGGCCCCGAAAGTTTCCCCACATATTTTGCAACGTGTGCGTCGTCGCAGCGACACTCGCGTGTGCGCGTCCCGCGAAATCCGCACGGGCACGGATTCATCGAAGCGATGAGCGCGAAGCGTGCGGGGAAGACAAAACTGCCGGCAGCGCGCGCGATGGCAATCGTTCCCTCTTCGAGCGGTTGGCGCATCACTTCGATCGCGCTTCGCGAGAACTCCGGCAACTCGTCGAGAAAGAGCACGCCATTTTGTGCGAGCGAAATCTCGCCCGGTCGCGGAATCGTGCCACCACCGCAAAGTGCGATCTGCGAGATCGTATGATGAGGAGAACGAAACGGTCGCGCGCGCACGAGACCGTTTTCATGTTCGAGAAGACCCGCAACGCTGTAAATTTTGGTGACCTCGAGCGCTTCGGTATCGGACATCGTCGGCAAGATCGACGGTAAGCGTCGCGCGAGCATCGTCTTGCCGCATCCCGGTGGGCCGACGAGCAACACGTTATGGCCGCCGGCCGCAGCGATCTCGAGCGCCCGCTTAGCAGCGGTCTGACCGCGGACGTCCGCAAAATCGCCATGGATGTTCGTCGTCATCGCGGGACGAGCGGCCGTAGCACGAACGAAACGGTGTTTTTCGCCATGACCGAGCGCGACGGCTACGGCATCGTGAAGCGCGTCGATTGCGTAGACCGCAATATCGGTGACGAGTGCGGCTTCGGCGGCATTTTTGCGAGGTACGACGACGGCATCGAACCCTGCGCGCGCGGCAGCGAGCGTCATCGAGAGTACGCCGTGCGTCGCTTTTACGCTGCCATCGAGTGCCAGCTCGCCGAGCGCAACGAAGCGCTGGAGTGCGAGCGTATCGACATGTTCGTCGATCGCGAGTAGTGCGAGGGCGATAGCGAGATCGAAGCCCGGACCGACTTTGCGGATATCGGCGGGCGCCAAATTGATGAGCACGCGACCCGCGGGAAACGGATAGCCCGAATTAACGAGTGCCGCTCGAACGCGGTCGCGCGCTTCGCCGAGTGCACGATCGGGCAAGCCGATAAGCGAAAAGCTCGGCGTGCCAGCCGCGCTGTCGGCTTCGACGCGAACGACGTACCCTTCGATGCCGAGCATCGCGGCCGAGTGACAGAGTGCGAGCAACGCGGATCCCTCCGCAAGAACGTATCGCGACACGGGTTCGCACTGGCAAGCCCTCCTGGCATCGCGAGTGACGATTCTTCGGGCTCTTGACGCACCATGAATCAAGCCTTAACGTAAAGGACCGAAGCTCTTGCCAGGGCGATCGATTTCAGAAAGGACGCGAAATGGCTACAGCCGGCGCGCGAACGGCACTGCGCACTCGCTCGCTCGCAGATCTGCCTCATCCGCGTGAAGTTCCGTTCTTGGGGAACGCAATCGAGATACGGCCGAAGACGCTCCACCTGCAGCTCGAGCGATGGGCGAAAAAATACGGATCCGCGTATACGTTTCGCCTTTTAAATCGACACGTCGTTGTCATCTCCGATCGTGCCGCGATCGAGACCGCTCTGCGCGAACGCCCGATTACGTTTCGGCGCATGGAGGCCATTCAAGAAGTCTTCGAAGAGATCGGCCTCAACGGCGTCTTTTCAGCCGAAGGCGACGCGTGGCGGTTTCAGCGGCACATCGTCGCCCAGGCGCTCGATGCCAAACACGTCCGCGATTTCTTTCCGATGCTGCGCGTGATCACGGAACGTCTCATTCGGCGTTGGACGGTCACGGCGAGCGACGGCGTGGCGATCGATCTCTATGCCGACCTCTCGCGATACACCGTCGACGTTACGACGAATTTCGCGTTCGGTTACGATATGAATACGCTCGAGCGAGACGATGACGAATTCCAACGTCATCTCTCACCGATCTTTCCGGTCTTGAGTTTTCGCGTGAACTTCCCACTGCCGTATTGGCGGCTCTTCAAGCTTCCGTCGGACCGTCGGTTCGATCGAAACCTTAATATCGTGAAAGACCGGATATCCGTGATCGTCGCCGCATGTCGAGAAAGGTTGGCGAAAGAACGACGTGGCGACGAGCGACCGAAAAATCTCATGGAGGTTTTGATCGCGCAAGAGCGTGCCGGGCTCGGGAAGCTAACGAAGGACGACTTCTACGCCAACATCATGACGATGCTTCTCGCGGGCGAAGATACGACGGCCGCGACGCTCGCCTGGGCCATGTACTTCATCGCCAAACATCCCGACGTGCGGGAGCGTTTGCGCGCGGAGGCCGAAGACGTGCTCGCAACCGATCACGTCGTCGCCGCGATCGAAGATCTCGCGCGCATGCCGTATCACGATGCGGTACTTTCGGAGACGATGCGACTCAAACCGGTCGCGCCGTTGCAATTTATGCAAGCAAACGTGGCTACGGAACTCGACGGTATCGTAATTCCCGCGAAGACGTATATTCTTTTCATCATGCGTGACGAGCTCGCGTCCGACGCAACCGCCAGGTTCGATCCAGACCGCTCGACTCCACGGGACGGATCGGGTCGCGAGATTAAAGATTTCGCATTCGGCGGTGGGCCGCGTGTCTGCCCCGGCCGCAACCTTGCGATGATCGAGATGAAGATGGCGCTTTCGGCCGTCGTTCGTAATTTCACGATCGAGCGCGATCCGACCGGTCCGGAGGCGTACGAGGAATACGCCTACGTGATGTTGCCGCGGGATGCACGCGTTCGCTTGTCGGCGTCGACTTCGTGAAGCGACTCCGCCCGAGGTTGTGGTAACCGCACCTGGGAGTCGAGCGCTGCTGCCCGTAACTTCGCATCCGGCTAGGCCATCGCCGATCGGGAGAACGTTTCGTGCCGAAGTTTCGTGTGGGATCTGCTTCGTTGCACTACGACGTGACGGGCAACGGCCCGGAGACGATCGTGTTCCTTCACGGTCTTCTTTGGAGCGGCGCGATGTTCGCAGCGCAAGTCGCGCATTTCTCGCAAACGTATCGTTGCGTGACGTTCGATTTTCGCGGCCAAGGGCAGAGCGATATCGCACGTGACGGGTACGACATGGAGAATCTCGCGCTCGACGTGCTCGCGCTCATCCACGAACTCGGTGGAGCGCCCGTGCATCTCGCGGGGCTCTCGATGGGCGGTTTCGTCGCGATGCGGATTGCTGCACGACGCCCCGATCTCGTGCGATCGCTGATGTTGCTCGAGACATCGGCGGCCGCCGAAGAACCGGCGAAAATCGCGTCGTATCGACTTCTCGGCACGATCGGACGATATGCGGGATTCGGCCTGGTTGCATCGCGCGTCATGCCGATCATGTTCGGGCAAACGTTCCTTCGCGACGCGTCACGAGCGACCGAACGCGCGCACTGGCGGCGGCGGCTCGTCGCGAACGATCGGATCGGCATCTCGCGTGCACTGCGCGGCGTCATCGAACGGCCGAGCATCGAATCTGAGCTCTCACGCATCACCGCACCGACGCTCGTCATCGTCGGTGATGAAGATGTGGCGACGGTTCCTGCAAAATCGGAACGCATTCGCGATGGGATCGCCCGCGCCAGGCTCGTACGCATTCCTCGCGCCGGTCATTCGTCGACGATCGAAGAGCCCGCGGCCGTCAATGCGGCGATCGACGCGTTTTTGAGAGCGCTTGCGGTAAGCCAATGAAACCGGCCGAACTCTTTGCAGGCCCTGAATCACTGCGCGTGCGCGGTGAAACGTCGCGATTCGTTTTGACGCTGCTCTTCTTCCCCGCGACCGTGACGATCTTGGGGTTCTTTTTTCAGAACGAGCTCTCACCGCATAGCGTCGTACTCATTCTCATCGGTGCGATGCTTTACGTCGCGCTCAGTCGTGGACGGTTGCTCGGCGGCAGCGTGCGCATCCGCGACGGTCAGTTCGGCGATGTGTTTGCAATCGTCCAAGAGTGTGCGCACGCCGTCGGCATCACGACGCCGCACGTCTTCCTACGCGAAGATTTGTTCGTGCCAATCGTCGCAATCGGGACGGGCGAACCGTATGCGATCGTGATCTCGTCGCAATATCTCGAACACTTTTCACCGGGCGAGCTTCGCTTTCTCATCGGTCGCGAAGTCGCACATATCGCGTGTGGACACACGCGCTTAACCTCGTTGCTCAGCGCGAATGGCCGCGAAAATCCCGTCGTTGCGATCGCGTTCGGTGCGTGGTTGCGCGTCATCGAATTCACGGCGGATCGCGTCGGTCTGATTTGCTGCGGATCGGTGCACGACGCGTTCTCGGCAATTGCGGTATCGACGTTCCAACACGTCGGTCGCAAGATCGACCTGCACACCTTTGCCGAACAACGCCGCGAACTCGATGCCGAGCCGATCCTGCGATTCGGTGAATGGCTCGGTGCGACGCCGTACGCGACGAATCGCATCGCGGCGCTCGCGGCGTTTGCGAAAGAGCCGCTCTGCCATCGCTGGTCCGCGCGATTTACCGAGCGAGGCAACGTGCCGCTCGAGGATGCTTCGCACGTGTCGTTGCGGTCGCCAGGATTCTTGCGACGTGCCAGCGCGTTCGTCGTCGATTTCTCCGTCGTGTCGGCGCTCATTCCGAGCGCGACGCCGCATGTCGTCGCCACGCACGCGGTCGCGGCCGGCAACGGTGCTGCGATCGTCAGGGCATCCGATACGCTGCAAGCGGAGCTGGCGCGCGATGGCGTGCCGGTTGGTGTCGCGAAGGTCCTCGCGCACGTGGCCAACGGCGATTGGTTCGGCCCGATCGATGCGCCGCAGGGGCTGACGTGGCTCGTCTTCATCGCATACGTCGTCGTGCTCGTGGCATTCGCGGGGCAGACGCTCGGGATGATGATTTGCGATCTGCGCGTCATCGGCGCCGAGCGCGAACGTATCGGCCTCGTGCGAACGCTCTGGCGCTACCTGTGTTTCGCGATCAGCCTTCCGGTCGTGGTCGGCGTTTTCGCGCTCTTCCGACGCGTCCAACCCTTTGAAAAGTGGTCTCGCACGCGCCTCGTGAGTGGAAGTACGCGTCGATAAACGAGCCGAAACGACGCAGGCTCCGGCTCCAAAGATGTGAAGCTTTCCACACGTTGCACAGGCGCGCTCGCGCCAACTGTGGATAACCAAAGGAAAATCGTGCCCGATCGCCATGTCGACACGGCAGCCGTTCATGCCGGACGACTGATCGTTCCCAGCAATACCGCCTCGAGTCCGCCGCTCTTTCAGGCGTCATCGTACGAGTTTTCCGATCTCGATGATGTCGAAGCGATTTACGCCGGGACGCGTGAAGGCCGGATTTACGGGCGCTACGGTGGCCCCAATGCCGGGCAATTCGAGACGGCGATTGCCGAGCTCGAAGGCGCGGAAGCTGCCGTCGGCGCGGCAGCCGGCATGTCGGCGATCGATGCGGCCCTCGCGACGCACGTCGTGGCGGGCGACGCGATCGTTGCGACGCGCGAAGTGTACGGCGGGACGTATGCGTTGCTCGAAGCCGACTACCGTGGCCGCGGTATCGACGTGCGGTACGTCGATCAAAGCGATTTCGAAGCCGTATCGCGGGCGCTTGCAGGCCCGGGCACGCGAGCCAAGGTGCTCTACGTCGAAGCGCTCACGAACCCGCTCGTCCACGTCGCCGACCTCCGCGCCCTCGCCGCATGCGCGCACGACGCAAACGCCGCGCTCATCGTCGATGCGACCTTCGCCACGCCCGCGCTCGTTCGGCCCCTCGCGTTCGGCGCGGACCTCGTCGTGCATAGCGTCGGCAAATATCTCGGTGGCCATGGCGACGTCGGCGCGGGCGTCCTCGCGGGCCGAGCGCAAGCGATCGCGGAGGCGCGTGCCTATCTGATTCGACGCGGCGCGACGCTCCCGCATTTCGAGGCATGGCTCGCGGTCCGTGGACTGCGGACACTTGCTTTGCGGATGGAGCGTCATGCGAGCAACGCGCGCGCGGTCGCAGCGTATCTTCAAATGCAGCCGCAAGTCGCGCGCGTTTATCATCCGTCGCTTGCGAACCATCCGCAGCACGCACTCGCGGCGCGCGATTATGCGCACGGTACGGGCGGGATCGTCGCCTTCGATCTCGCGGGCGGGGCGAGCGCCGTCGATCCGTTCCTCCGTGGTCTGGCGACGATCGCGATCGTGCATTCACTCGGCGAAGTCGCGACGACGATCAGCTACCCCACGGTGAGCTCGCATCGGCCATTCCCGATCGAAGAGCGTGCGGCGCTCGGTGTGAGTGCGGGGACGCTACGCATTTCCTGCGGCATCGAGCATCCGAGCGATCTGATCGCGGACCTGACGCGAGCATTTGGAGGGCTCGGCGAACGCCCGCGCGCATGATTCGACGCGGAGGTAGGGCTTTTGTTCGTTTCTTATCGGTCGCTCGTTGTCTTTGCGTTGACCGCCACACTTGCGGCGTGTGCGCACGCTGACGAAAAATCGTCAACCACCGTAATAAATGAGGCGGCGAGTCCAGCCGCCTCCGGTGCTGCGGCAGCTTCCGGTGGTAAGACGATCGGCGTCTCGATTCAAAATCGCGAAGCGCAGTTCTACCAAGACATGGAAGCCGGCATGAAATCCGAAGCGGCCAAATTCGGCTACACGGTTTCGGTCGTCGATGCGAGCCGCGATAATTCGAAGCAGCAAAGCCAAGTCGAAGACTTTATCTCGCAGAAGGTCGCCGCGATCGTGCTCACCCCGTACGATTCGCAAGCGATCGGCAGCGCGATCGTCGAGGCGAACAAAGCGAGCGTTCCGGTCTTCACGGCCGACATCGCCAACGGCTCCGCGCAAGGCAAAGTCGTCGCACACATCGCGAGCGACAACGTCCAGGGCGGAGCGCAAGCGGGCAAGCTGATGTGTGCGGCGCTCGGCAAGAGCGGCAGCGTCGCGATCATCGACGAGCCCGAGGTCACGAGCGTGCAAGATCGCGTAAAGGGCTTTAAAGGCGCACTCGCCGCCGGTTGTCCGAGCGTGAAGATCGTCGCCGATATCGACGGTGGCGGCGAGCGCGCGAAAGCGAGTTCGTCGATGGACGATATCTTGCAGGCACACAAAGATCTGCGGGGCGTCTTCGGCATCAACGACGATAGCGCGCTCGGAGCGGCGAAAGCGATCGATGCAGCCGGGCTCAAGGGCAAAG
>JANYGA010000056.1 GCA_025359485.1 Rhodospirillales bacterium
CGCCGACCGTGTACGCACCCGGCGCCGAGCTCGTGCGCCGCGACGCGCTGCCGATCCCGGCCTTGAACGCGAAGGCGCGCATGCCCGTTCCCGCGCCGACGTTCCCGCGTTCGATCTCGCCCCCGTGCGCGGCTTCGAGCGCGCGAACGGTATCTGCGGGCGACACGTGTCGGCCGACGATGTCGTTGAGGCCCTGATCGTCGCATTCGGCGACGACGGGAAGCGGCACGTCGTCGCTAACGCCGATCTCCGGATGTTTGGCGATTAACCAATCGATGACGCCGTCGTCGACACGGCCGACATTGAGCGTATTCGTAAGCGCGATCGGCACTTCGAGAAAGCCCGATTCGTCGATCCAATGCGCGCCCGTGAGTTCGCCGTTGCCGTTGAGATCGTAGGTTGCGGCCGCAACGCGTTTGGTCCACGGATCGTCGTTTGGAAGCACGACGGTCACGCCCGTGCGCACGGGACCGATGCCCGGAACGAGCGGGCCCGTCGCACCGACGATCTTGGTGACGGAGCCCACGCGCACACCCGCCACATCGGTGATCGCATCGAAGACGCCCGACGGCAACGTACCGATCGTAATTCCGAGCGTCCGCGCAGAGACCGGGGCGAGCGCAGCGGGAGCGCTTGCGATGACTGCGCCGGCGAGCATTAATCCCAGACGCGTGAGGTGGCGACGATTCATTGGCGAGGGCTTCGCCTCGGCCACGACTGCCCCCGCACGGCGAAATGATGCGACGGTTTCCCCCAAAGCCTAGAAGCGGATGGGCCATCGTGGGCAGGCTCGCTCGCAACGACTTGAGAAAATCGTCCGTCTTCGAATCTGGAGGAATCCCGCCATTCTCACGCTGCCCGCAATCGATGCTCACCTCAAAACTCACCTCGAGCAACTCGGACTCGCAGGCGCGACGGCCGTGCATCGCAATCTTTCCGTCGGCGCACTCTACGAGCATGCCTTACGGCGCGGCGAAGGCGAACTCGGTTCCGACGGGCAGTTCGTGGTCGAAACGGGCGAACATACCGGTCGCTCGCCAAAAGATAAGTTTTTCGTGCGCGAACCCGGCAGCGAAAACCATATCGATTGGGGCGAAACCAATAAGGCGATCGACGCGAAAACCTTCGATGCGTTGCTCGCGCGCGTCACCGCGTATCTCTCCGAGCGCGAGATCTTCGCACTCGATACCTTCGTCGGCGCCGACGAGCGGTATCGTTTGCCCGTGCGCGTGATCACGCAGTACGCGTGGCACTCGCTCTTCGCGCACAATCTCTTCATCACGCCAGACGTCGCGCCGGTCGATTTCGCGCCGGAATTCACCGTGATCGATGCTGCGGAATTCGTCGCCGACCCGCAGCGCGACGGAACGCGCAGTGGGACGTTCGTCTTCGTCAACATGGCGCGCAAGATCGTGCTCATCGGTGGCACGCGCTATGCGGGCGAGATAAAAAAATCCGTCTTCACGATCATGAATTATCTCATGCCGCTGCGTCACGTGATGCCGATGCACTGCTCGGCAAACGTCGGGCACGATGGCAATAGCGCGATCTTCTTCGGTCTTTCGGGAACGGGTAAAACGACGCTCTCCGCGGATTCCAAACGTCCGCTCGTCGGCGACGACGAACACGGTTGGTCGGCCGACGGCGTC
This sequence comes from Rhodospirillales bacterium, assembly GCA_025359485.1. Lineage (GTDB taxonomy): Bacteria > Vulcanimicrobiota > Vulcanimicrobiia > Vulcanimicrobiales > Vulcanimicrobiaceae > JANYGA01. The sequence continues at coordinate 1,650 of JANYGA010000056.1, forward strand.
TTCAATTTCGAAGGCGGCTGCTACGCGAAAGTCATCCGGCTCTCGCAAAAAGCGGAGCCCGAAATCTGGGCTGCTTCGCATCGCTTCGGTGCCGTTTTAGAGAACGTCGTCGTCGACGAATCGTCGCGCTCGCTCGATCTCGATAGCGAAGCCAAAACGGAGAATACGCGCGCCGCGTATCCCGTCAATTTCATTCCGAATATCGTACCGGATCTCCGCGCGGGTCATCCGACGACGATCATCATGCTCACCGCCGACGCCTTCGGCGTATTGCCGCCGATCTCGAAGCTCACGCCCGAGCAAGCGATGTACCATTTCCTATCCGGCTACACCGCGAAAGTCGCGGGCACGGAAAAAGGCGTGACGGAACCGACGGCCACGTTCTCGACGTGTTTCGGCGCACCGTTCATGGTCCACCATCCCACGGTCTACGCGAAATTACTCGGCGAGCGAATCGCGAAACACGAGGTCACCTGTTGGCTCGTCAACACCGGTTGGACGGGCGGCGGTTACGGTGTCGGCATGCGCATGGCGATCGGGCACACGCGCGCGATGGTCAACGCCGCACTCGACGGCACGCTCGCGGGAACGACGTTTGCGAGCGAACCGTTCTTCGGTCTCTCGATTCCCACGGCCGTCGCCGACGTTCCGAGCAACGTGCTCGATCCGCGCAACGCGTGGAGCGATAAAGCCGCCTACGACGCACAAGCGAAGAAACTCGCGACGCTCTTCTTCGAGAACTTCAAGAAGTTCGAAGCGCACGCGAGCGACGGCGTTCGCGCGATCGCAATCAAGCCGTAGCGGCTCGCACCGCTACGGAGATCGCTTCGTTTAGGACTTAAGCGATTGGACGGGCGCGACGCCCGTCTTTTCGGCGACGCGCGCGAGACTCGCGACGACGACGGGATCGAGCGATACGCCATTGCGCAGTTGCTCTTCACTTTTCGCCGCTTCCGGATCGCCCGCAATGACGACGCCCGCGGACCCAGGCGCGGGCGCACTGGTTCGAAACGCCGCCAGCTCGCGCGAGACGTCGGCTTTGAAGTCCGCGACGTCGCGAAACGAATCGATACGAATCGCGGCAAAAAAGTGGCTCGTGATCCCGCCGTTGAGGGCACCGGAGAGCGGGGGCATATCTGGTACGAGCACGCCTCCGCCGAGGACCGCGCAGAGCATCTCGGAGAGTAATCCGAGACCGAAACCCTTATGGCCGCCGGTCTCCGTTCCGAAGCCACCAAGCGGTAAGACCGCACCTTCGAGGCCTGCATCGGGATCGGTCGTCATCGCCCCGTCCACATCGACGGCCCAGCCCGGTATCAGCTTCTTGCCGAGTCGCTTCGCGATCTCGAGCTTCCCGCGCGCGACCGTCGTCGTCGCCATATCGAGCACGAACGAATCGCCGTCGTTTGCGGGGATCGCATAGGCGAAAGGGTTGGTCCCGAGCATGAGATCGCGGCCGCCCGTGGGCACGGCGAGTCGACCCGCATTCGTCGATGAAATGCCGATGCAATCGGCCTCCATCGCGAGCATCGCGTAGTAGCCCGCGATCCCGTAGTGATTGGAGTTGCGGACGGTCGAGACGGCCATGCCGACGTCGCGCGCCTTCTCGATGGTGCGCCGCATCGTGCGCACCGAGACCGGATGACCCAGACCATTACGCGCGTCGACCGCGAGCGCCGTCGGCGATTCGCGCACGATCGCCGATGTCGCCTTCGGATCGACTTGGCCGTCGCGAATGCGATCGACGTAGAAGCCTTCGAGACGCGCGACGCCGTGCGATTCGATGCCGCGCGTATCGGAGGCGACGAGCACGTCACCGACGAGCGCGGCGTCTTCCGAGGAGACGCCCATCGATTCGAGTGCGCGCGCGACGAATGCACGAAGATCTCGCGCGTGATACCGGGTCCGTTCGATCATGCCCGTGGTTTCGGAATGCGGCCGCGTGCTTCCGCTCGCATCGCGGCAGGGCGCGCGATCGTAAACTCCTTCGGTGCTAAAGCTCGGCGGTGAAACCGCGCATCGCTCGTGCGTTTTTTGCGAACGATGACTCATCTCTTCGAACCCTTTACGTTACGCGGCGTCTCGCTGCGCAATCGCATCGTCGTCTCCCCAATGTGCGAATACACGAGCGTCGACGGCTTCGCGAACGACTGGCATCTCGTCCACTTGGGATCGCGTGCCGTCGGCGGCGCGGGGCTCGTCATTACCGAGGCCGCGGCCGTTTCGCCCGAAGGTCGCATCACGCCAAACGATCTGGGCATTTACCAAGACGCACACGTCCCCGAACTGCGACGCATCGTCGATTTCATTCACGCAAACGGCGCCGTCGCCGGCATCCAACTCGCACACGCCGGTCGCAAGGCGAGCAGCGCCCGACCATGGGATGGCGGTAGGCGCGTGTCGGAAGCAGACGGCGGCTGGGAGCCGCTCGCACCGAGCGCGATCGCATTTCACGCGGGCGACGCACCGCCGATCGCGATGAGCGAAGCGGACATCGCGCAAGTCCTATCCGACTTCGCTTCGGCAGCACGTCGAGCGATCGCCGCCGGATTTCGCGTCATCGAAGTCCACGGCGCGCACGGCTATCTCTTGCATTCGTTCGCTTCGCCGCTATCGAACGAGCGCACGGATCGATACGGCGGTTCGTTCGCGAACCGCACGCGCCTCATGCGCGAGGTCTTCTCTGCCGTGCGCGGCGCGGTGCCGCGCGATATCGCGGTCGTCGTCCGCATCTCGGCCGTCGATTGGGCCGACGGTGGCATGACGATCGAGGACTCCGTGCGTTTATGCCACGACCTCGCCGAACTCGGCTGCGATCTCATCGACGTTTCGTCCGGAGGTCTCGTCCTACACCAGCAGATCGCCGTCGGACCGAGCTATCAAGTGCCCTTCGCCGAGAAAATCCGCGCCGAGGCGAAGATTGCCGTGGGCGCCGTCGGCATGATCACGGATGCTCACCAAGCCGACGACATCGTGCGATCGGGGAAAGCCGATCTCGCCTTGCTCGCGCGCGAACTCTTGCGCGATCCCTACTGGCCGTTGCATGCAGCAACGGAGCTCGGCGTCGACGTCGCGTGGCCGAATCAATACGACCGCGCGAAACCACGACCTGTCCGCGCGTGAATCGACCGTCGCGATGTTACGGTAATCAACTAAATGCGGCGAGTCCCGTCAACGCCTGACCGATGATGAGCGTATGGATCTCACTCGTGCCTTCGTAGGTGAGCACGGATTCGAGATTGTTCATGTGGCGCATGATCGGATACTCGAGCGTGATCCCACTCGCGCCGAGAATCGTGCGCGCTTCGCGTGCGATTGCGAGGGCTTCGCGAACGTTGTTGAGTTTGCCGAACGACACGTGCGCGGGTGCGAGCGTGTCCGCGTCTTTGAGTCGACCGAGATGCGATGCGAGCAATTGCGCCTTCTGCAGCTCGAGCGCCATATTCGCGAGTTTTTCTTGCGTGAGCTGGAAGCCGGCGATCGGTTTACCCCATTGCACGCGCGTCGTCGCATACGCCAGCGCCGCCTCGTAACACGCGCGCGCCGCACCGACGACGCCCCAGACGATGCCGTACCGCGCTTCGTTCAAACACGAGAGCGGCCCGCGCATGCCACGCACGCCCGGGAGCATGGCGCTTGCGGGAACGTAACAATCGGCGAGAACGAGTTCGCTCGTCACCGATGCGCGAAGCGAGAGTTTGCGCTCGATGTTCCGCGTCGTAAATCCGGGCGTGTCGGTCGGGACGACGAAGCCGCGCACGTCGCTTCCCGTTGCTGGCGTTCCGGGTTGCGGATCCACGTGCGCCCACACGATCGCGACATCGGCGATCCCGCCGCTCGTGATCCATGCTTTGGTTCCATCGATCACGTAGCCGTCGCCACGCGTCCGTGCGGTCGTGCGCATGCCCGTGGGCTCGCTTCCATAATCCCATTCGCTCAGGCCGAAACACCCGATCGCTTCGCCGGTCGCGAGACGCGGGAGCCACGTCGTCTTCTGCGCTTCCGATCCGTAGGCGTGAATGGGATACATCGCAAGCGACCCTTGCACCGAGACGAAGCTGCGTAATCCCGAATCGCCCGCTTCGAGTTCGCGACATGCGATGCCGTAGGCCGTCGCGCTCGCACCCGCACATCCGTACCCCTCGAGATGCATGCCGAGGAGGCCGAGGCTTCCGAGTTCGCGTGGCATCGAGCGCGGGAAGGTGCCAGCCTCGAACCACCCGCCGACCTCGGGCAAGATGCGCGATCGGACGAAATCGCGGACGGTATCGCGCACGAGTCGGACGTCGGGATCTAATGCGTCGTCGAGCGCGAGCGGATCGAGCGGATCGACGTGCGGTATCGGTGCGAGCGTCTTCATGGATCGACGATTCCCGACGCGCGCGCTCGGTTCATGGCGGCGTGCTCGCGTCGGCTGCGATCGGGCTGACGCTAACGCTCCATCGTGCGTAACTCGAAGCGCCGACGTGCGAGTTGCGTGATGCGGTCGGATCCGAGCACGAGCACGATTGCGACGATCACGTACGCGAGCAGTTCGCGATCGTGCAAGAGTTGTTGTGCGTTGAAGATCTGCTGACCCAGACCCCCCGCGCCCACGATGCCGAGCGTCGTCGATGCGCGCACGTTCCATTCCCAGCGGTACAAAAGATGCGCGCTCATCGCCGCAAACGCGCCCGGCACGATTCCCACGGCAACCGCCGCGAGACCGCTGCTGCCACTCGCGACGAGAGCTTCGGCGGGCAACGTATCGCCAAGTTCCAGACTCTCGGCAAAGAGTTTCCCAAGGACGCCCGCGGTATGAATCGCGAGCGCCGCGGCGCCGGCCTTTGGGCCGAGTCCGACGTAGGCGAGCGCGACGAGGGCGACGGCGATCGGCGGAACGGAACGCGCGATGACGAGCACGACCCGCGCGACGAACGCGGGTACGACCGACCACGGTCGATAGCCCGTCCCACGGACCCAGCCGCTCGCGACGACACCCGCGACGAGAAACGCAAGCGGAATCGCGGCTATCGCGCCGACGAGCGTTCCCACGATCGCGACGCCGAGCGTTTCCAGCACGCTCCATGCGGCGTTGCCGATCACGGTCGGCGTAAATGCCGGCGGAATCGCGCGCGCGAGATACGTGATGACGCGCGGCGGTGCGGTTGCGAAGGCGTGCCACGGATCGTGTGTCGATGTGGCGAGTGCGACGATGCCGACGAGCGACACGATGGCGAAGGCTGCGAGCGCCATCCACGCCGGCGCACGCGCGCGCAATATGCCGCTCGCGCTATCGACGGCGATCACGAGCGCGACGAGCGCCGCGACGTACCATCCGAAGGCGCCATAGTCCAGCAGATTGAGACTCGTGATCATCGCCGATCCGAGACCACCCGCACCGACGACGCCGACGATGACGGCCGCGCGCATGATGCTTTCGAACGTGTACGCACCGAAGCCGATGAGCCCGGGCCATGCGGCGGGAACGAGACCGACGAGGAAGCTCGCCGTTGCGGTCGCGCCGGTCGCGCGCAACGCCTCTTCGGGTTCGCGCCGCACGGACTCGAGGATCTCGGCGTAGAGTTTCGCGATCGTGGCCGCACCCGAAAGCCCGAGGGCGAGCGTTCCTGGAACCGCGCCGAAGCCGAGCGCAACGACGAAGACGATCGCGAGCACGAGTTCGGGAATCGCGCGCACGAACGCGGCGAGCGCGCGCAAGACCACGCCCGCGCGACCTCCACGGGCGATCGTGATCGCGGCGGGTGCGCCGAGCAAAATGGCGATCGGTAATGCGCCCGCCGCAATGGCGATCGTTTCGAGCACGGGCGTGCGCAGAAAATCCAACGTCGCTCGGACGTCGACCGCGGTTGCGAGCAACGCCTAAAGGCCGCTCGAAGCGAGCGGTTCTTCCGGCGCGACGATCCCGCCGCCAACGCGAATCGTGCGATCGAAGCGTCGCGCAAGTTCGGGTTGATGGAGCGAGCAAAGCAGCGTGGCCCCGCGTGCCTTTGCATCGGCGAGCAGCATCTCGACGATCTCGCTTCCGAGCTCGGGATCGAGCGATGCCGCGGGTTCGTCGGCGAGGACGAGTTCGGCGCGCTGCGCGATCGCGCGCGCGATCGCGACGCGTTGGCGTTGCCCACCCGATAGCTCGAATGCGCGCGACGCGATGCGATCGGCGAGACCGACGCGTGCGAGTGCCGCGCGTGCCGTCTCGCGTTCGGCCGGCTTTGGCGCGACCACGGCACGAAGTGCGTCGACCGTACTCCGGCTTCCGAAGGTTCCCGCGATCACGTTCTGCATGACGCTGAGTTGGTCGACGAGGCCGTGCGCTTGAAAGATGACCGCGATCCGCGCGCGCATCGCGCGCAATCTCGCGCCATGCAACGTCGCAAGATCGCTTCCGCCGACGAAGACGCGACCCGAGACGGGCGCGAACGCGCCGTACGACATGCGAAAAATCGTACTCTTGCCGGCGCCACTGGGACCGACGAGTGCGACGCGCTCGCCGCGTTGGACCGAAAACGAAACCGAAGAGAGGACGCTGCGCGAGCCGTAGCCGGCCGTTACGTCTTCGAATACGAGCATGCGCGCTACGTCGTCGAGCGCTTCACCGCGAGCGGTGCGAAGGATTGCACGACGGGCATGATCTGCACCGAATTGATGTTGACGTGCTCGGGCCGCGTCGCGACCCAATGCACGGCATCGGCAACGTCGTCGGCATCGAGCGGCATGGTATCGGCGTAGAGCGCATCGGCCTTTGCGGAGTCGCCGCGAAAACGAATGGTCGAAAATTCGGTGCCGCCACAGAGCCCGGGTTGGACGTCGGTCACGCGGACGTCGGTGCCGAAAAGATCGGCGCGTAAGTTGAGTGAAAATTGGTACACGAACGCCTTCGTGCCGCCGTAGACGTTGCCGCCAGGATAGGGAAACTGCGACGCGGTCGAGCCGAGGTTGACGATATGCCCGCGATTACGCTCGACCATACCGGGAAGGAGCGCTCGCGTACAATACATCAGCCCTTTAATATTCGTGTCGATCATCGCTTCCCAGTCGTCGAGATCGGCCTTATGCGCGGGTTCGAGCCCGACGGCGAGCCCGGCATTGTTGACGAGCACGTCGACCGCGGCAAAGTCGGGCGGCAACGATGCGATGGCGGCATCGACCGCCGTGCGATCGCGAACGTCGAATTCCAGCGTGTGCGCGCGTTCGCCGAACTCGGCTTTGAGCTTCGCGAGCAACTCGCCGCGGCGACCCGTGATGACGACGCGCGAGCCGTCTTCGGCGAATCGGCGCGCGATCGCGAGCCCGAAGCCGGCCGTCGCGCCCGTTACGAAGACGACGCCCGGCGCGAAAGGCTGTTTTCTCACAGCAGGTCGAGCTTCTTCGCCGTTTCGCGGATCACGTCGTATTCGCGATCGTTTGCCGTAACGTATCGCGTGGCGCGCAAGAGTGCGAGAAACTTCGGATCGTTCGCTTCGAGAAATCCGTGGCGAATGCTCGTGACGAGCGAGCTATCGAGATCCTTGCGCACGGCCCACACGTAATCGATAAATGGTTTACTCGTGTAAAATACGCGAGCTTTCGCCGGATCGAGCGTTTTATCCGCAACGAGTTTGCGATAGACGGTTTCGTCGATCGCGCCGGCATCGACCTGACCCGACGATACGGCGATCGCGGTCGCCGTGTGATTGCCGGTGAAGCGCGTCTTTAACTCCGTATCGGGATTGACGCCTGCTTCGAGCATCTCTTTGACCGGAATGAGGTGGCCCGACGTCGAGTTCACGTCGCCGAAGGCGAAGGTTTTGCCCTTGAGTTCTTTGAGTGAATCCAAGGCGCCGTTCGCGGCACTCGCGATGAAGAGCGAGTGGAATCGACGATCTTCGAGGCGTTGCACGAGCGGTCGCGCGCCATAGCGCTGATTCGCTTTCACGTACGTGAGGGCGCCGAAGTACGCGAGATCGACGCCTTCGTTTCCGATGGCCTCGACGGTTGCCGCGTAGTTGGTCGGAATGATCAGGCGAACGGAACGCCCGGTCGCGCGCTGGAGCATGTCGACGAGGGGTTGTTTTTCGGCGTACGACGCGGCCGTCGTGGCGACGTCGGGAATGAATGCGACGCGGAGCTCGTCCGCCGCGCTCGCGGAGAGGGGCAGGGCTGCGGTGGCGGCGATACCCGCCGCGCTTCGGATGAAAAGAGCACGGGAGAGAGACACGAGAACTCCTTGCGCGATGCGCGCGGGTGGCGGACCTTCACTACTGACGCACGGACGCATCGGCGAGTTGCGTTTGCCGAAGAGCCGCGTCGTTTACTGCCGAACTTCGCACGCGTGCCACGTCATGCCGATGAGCGACTTCGCGCGGATCTCCTCGATGCGATTCTAGCATCCGTTCTCGAAACGGGTCTCGCAGAGCTGTCGTTGCGGCCGCTGGCCGCGGCGGTCTCATCGAGCCCGCGTATGCTGCTCTATCATTTCGGGAGCAAGGAAGGCATCTTACGCGCCGTCTTCGCCGAGGCCGCCCGGCGTCAAGCGCTCCTGCTCGACGCATGGTACGCACGCAGTACCGAATACGATACGCCGACCTTACTCTTGCGCGCGTGGCAGTGGCTCGTGGCCCCGCGTCACGAGCGGCTCCTCCGCCTGCTCTTCGAAGCGCACGGCATCGCGCTACGCGATCGCAAACGGTACGGCGCGTTTTTGCGCGCGAGTTCGAACGACTGGGTCGTGCCCTTTACGCGCGCCCTCGAAGCGCGCGGCTTTCAAACCGAGCGTGCCTCCGCGCTCGCGACGCTTCTGGTCGCCGTGATGCGCGGACTCTTACTCGACGTCTTCGCAACGGGCGAACGCGCGCGCGTCGACCGCGCGTTCCGTTCGTTCGTCGCGGCCATCGAGTTTTAGCGCTTGAGAACGCGCTCGAGCTTATCGAAGAGCGCTTCCATCGTGCGTTGGTTGACGTCTTCGAGCCGACGCCAAAATAAACGCCCGTCGGTATCGTCGAGCATCGCGTCGATCCGATGACTCAAAATAGTCTTCTTCGGATCGTCGTTCTCGAGATAAAACCCATGGGTCCCGTCGAACCCATCGTTCTTAAAGCGCCAAACGATGCGTTCTTCGACCACGAAATCATCGAGCACCGCATGCACGCCGCTGTGCCACTCTTCGGTTTTTCCCGGCGCGAGCGGCCCCGCACTGCGCATGAACGGCTGCGACGCAAACGGCCAGATCGCATCGGCCGATGTTCCCATCTCCGCGAGAAGCTGGTAGATCCGACGGCGTGTTCCACTAAAACTACGTGAATGAACGACTTTGAGCGGGGTTGGCATACGGTCCGTTTCTCTGGTAGCCAGCGGAATCATCCGGGCGGTGCGGTTGCTCGTGGGGCGCGGTGGAAACCCCCCTTGAAAACGCGCAGATTTTCTCTGCCTCTCGTTTGCGCCAGTTAGCATTTTCAAAGGGGGTATCCACCACGCCCATCGATGCGTGTGGAGTGAGGGGGGTCATGTGGCGCCGGTCGCGTCGTGCCGTGCGCGTGCGGCTCGTTGCGGCTTATCAGGGTGGGACGCGACGTGGTCTCCCAAAACGCTAACCGGCGCAAACGAGAGGCAGCGTAAATCTGCGCGTTTTGGGAGACCATGTCGCGTCTCGCCCCCGGCAGAGATCCGCAGCAAAACAAAAGCGCCCGAGTTTCCTCGAGCGCTCTTATCCGCGAGCGGTTTGTTGCGCGGGTTAGGCTTTGAGTTCGATGTCGACGCCGGCGGGCAGATCGAGGTGCATGAGCGCGTCCATCGTCTTGGGCGAGGCTTGCAGAATGTCGATGAGGCGCTTGTGCGTGCGCATTTCGAAATGCTCGCGCGACTTCTTATCGACGTGCGGCGAACGATTGACGCAGAAGCGATTAATTTCGGTCGGCAACGGCACGGGGCCGCTGACGAACGCGCCCGTGCGCTTGGCGGTCTCGACGATTCGCTCCGCTGACTGATCGAGGACTTTGTGGTCGTAGGCTTTGAGACGGATGCGAATCTTCTGCTTTGCCATGGTGTCCTAACTTATTTCTTGGCCGCGACGGCGACTTCGGTGATCGCGGTGACGACGCCCGCGCCGACGGTGCGTCGTAACGGCGGTTCAAGAGTAATCGTGGCAAAGCAGAAGATTCGCATCCGGCTCAAGGCTTACGATCATAAGGTCTTGGATCAGTCGGCGGAGCGTATCGTCGAGACGGCAAAGCGCACGGGTGCGTTTGTAAGCGGGCCGGTTCCGCTGCCGACCGAGATCAACCGGTTCTGCGTCAATCGGTCCCCGCATGTCGATAAGAAGTCGCGCGAGCATTTCGAAATGCGCACGC
>JANYGA010000075.1 GCA_025359485.1 Rhodospirillales bacterium
GCTTCCGATCGATGGACCCACGGGCAATATGGTCGTCGATATCGGCGGCGGCACGACCGACGTCGCCGTGATCTCACTCGGCGGTATCGTCGTCTCGCAGTCGCTACGCGTCGCGGGCAACAAACTCGACGAGTCGATCATCCGCCACATCCGTCGCGTTTACAATCTCATGATCGGCGAACGCACGGCCGAAGAGATCAAGATTCGCATCGGTTCCGCGTATCGTCTCGATCAGGAAATCGTGATGGAGATTCGCGGTCGCGACCTCATCAACGGGCTGCCGAAAACCGTGAAAATTACGAGTGAAGAAGTGCGCGAAGCGCTCTCGGAACCGTTGCAATCGATCGTGGAAGCGGTCAAAGCGGTGCTCGAAAAAACACCGCCGGAACTCGCAGCCGATATCATCGATCGCGGCATCATCCTCACCGGCGGCGGCGCGCTCTTACGTGGCCTCGATACGTTGCTCGGCGAAGTAACGGGCATCCCCGTGATCATCGCGGACGATCCGCTCTCGTGCGTGGCAATCGGAACGGGCCTGCGCGTTCGCCTATAACATCGCGCGCACGTGTACGTGATCGATTCGCAACACACGCGCCCGAGCGCGGTCGCCGATGCGGTGGCCGCCGTGATTCAACGTGGCGGCACGGCTATTTTTCCGACCGATACCGTCTACGGCATCGGCTGCGACCCCGTGCGCCCAGGCGCGATCGATGCGATCTTCGCACTCAAAGGTCGCCCGCGTACGAAGCCGCTGTCGTTGCATCTCGCATCGGTCGCCGAGCTTTTGGAATACGCGGCGGGCAACGCGCTTGCGAAGATCGCCGCCGAAGCGTTTTTGCCGGGCCCGTTGACGCTCGTCGTCGCGCGCCCGTCGTTCGTCGATGCGCGCGTCACGGCGGGCCTGGGAACGCTCGGACTGCGCGTGCCCAAGCACGAACTCTGTCGCATCATCCTCGAGCGGTGTGGTCCGCTTGCGGGAACGAGCGCGAATATTTCGGGGGAAGCGGCCTACACGGGCGACGGCTTCGCGAGCGGCTTGCCGGCCGCCGAGATTCGCGTCGACGACGGACCGACGCCGCTACGAACCGAATCGACGATCGTCGACGTTTCCGGGGTAGTTCCGCGGCTCATTCGCATCGGCGCGATCGCGCTCGAGCGACTCGAATCCGTGCTCGGCCGCATCGACCGCGCGCCCTCACCACCGATCGCAGGAGAACCATCGTCATGAACCTCGCCCGGGCTGTCCTCGCGAGTGCCGCGGGTCTCGCGCTTGCGGGCTCGCTCGCGGACGTTTCGAACGCCGCACCCGAGGGCGCGGGTGGAAGCAACATCGCGGGCTTCGATCGGATTCGGACGGCAAAGCTCAACTTCAATCTCAACTCCGGCGAATTCACGATTCCCGGGACGTTTTCGGCGACGCGCTCCGGCACCGATATCACGGCCGATAGCGCGCAGGGCAATTCGAAGACCAAAATCTTGCACGCGCGCGGACACGTCGTCGTGCACCAGTCGCAACCGCTCGCCAATCGCGGGCAGGCGACCGATCTCACGCAGCGTCCATCGACGCTGACGACCGATCAACTCGACGTCGACGGCCAGACGAAGCGCTACACCGCAACGGGTCACATGCATTTCACGCAAGAGGGTGGCCGCGATGCGACGAGCGATACCGCCGTGCTCGACGACACGACGCACATGCTCCACATGGAAGGCAACGTGCGCGTCAAGAACGGCGAGCAGACGATCGAGTCCAATACGCTCGACTACAATACGCAGACGGGCGAACTCAACGGGAACGGCAACGTGACGATCACCACGCCCGCGGAAACCGGGCCGAACGATCGTATCGCCGGGCCGAAGAAAAAGAAGATCAAGCTCTAAACGATCGTGCGAGCGTAGCGATGCCCAAGCGCCCCGACGGGCCGGGTCCCGGCCTCTTCGAACGCGACGCGCCCGCACCGCTTGCCGCCCGGATGCGCCCGCGTACGCTCGCGGAGTACGTTGGGCAAGGGCACATCATCGGGCCCGGTCACATCCTGCGCGGCGCGATCGAAAACGACAACGTGCCCTCGATGATTTTGTGGGGCCCACCCGGTACCGGGAAGACGACGCTCGCCGAAGTGATCGCGAGTGCGACGGGTGCGGAATTCGTCGGGCTCTCCGCAACGAGTGCGGGCGTGGCGGACCTGCGCGCGGTGGTCGGAGGAGCGAAACGATCGCGCTCGTTTGGGAAGCGCACGGTGCTCTTCATCGATGAGATTCACCGCTTCAACAAAGGCCAGCAAGACGCGGTGCTGCCGCATGTCGAGGACGGCACGATCGTGCTCATCGGCGCGACGACGGAAAATCCGTCGTTCGAAGTCAACTCGGCGTTGCTCTCGCGGTCGCGCGTCTTCGTGTTGCAAGCGCTCACCGATGAGGAGATCGGAACGATCGTCACGCGCGCGCTCGCCGATCGCGATCGCGGG
>JANYGA010000087.1 GCA_025359485.1 Rhodospirillales bacterium
ACGGCCCCGCGCGCGGTCAGGTCGTGCGTCAGAAGCCATCACCCGGGAGCCAAATCGATGCATCGCAACTCGTCTCGCTCCAGGTCAGTGCCGGGCCGCGCGAATCGGGGTACTTAGTCCGGCAAGTCCACGCGCTCGCGACCGTGCCCGCGGATGCGGCGAAGCAAAACGATCAATCGCCGAGCGTCCGCGTTCAAGTCCGCGACGAAACGGGAACGTGGAATGTCTACAACGCCTACGCGCAACCGAAACAGCGCTTGGAGTTCAATCTCACGGTCGTCGGAACGGCCGAACTCGACGTCTTCGTCAACCAAGAACTCATCAGCTCGACCAAACTCGGAACCGAACCTGCGATGCAAGAACGCCAGGAGCTCGGCCCCGATCCTAAAAAAGTTGCGAGACCCTCCTCTGCCGCCGCCTCGGGTGTAACGCCGGTCGACGTGCCGGGGACGACCACGACCACCGAACGCTCGGCACTCCGTGCGAAGGTGCCGGCGCATAAGAAGACCGCCGCCGTTCCCACAGCCGCATCGACCGACGAAGCGACACCTACGCCCGCACCGAAAAAAGAACGGCGCGGATTTTTCCAAAAGATTTTTCATTAAAAGGACGCCCGTATGAAGATCGCGCCGTCTCTGCTCTCCGCCGATTTTAGCCGGATCTCCGACGAGATCGCGATGCTCGAACGCGCCGGCGCCGATTACATGCACCTCGATATCATGGACGGTCGCTACGTTCCCAATCTCACGTGGGGTCCCAAGATCGTCGGCGATATTCGTAAATGTACGAAGAAAGTATTCGACGCGCATCTCATGATCGTCGAGCCCGAAAAATACGTCGACGATTTCCGCAAAGCCGGCGCCGATATCATCACGTTCCATCTCGAAGCGACCGTACACGCGCAGCGTTTGCTTTCGCACATTCGCTCGATCGGTGCGAGGGCGGGCATCTCGCTCAATCCATCGACGCCCGTAGCGCTCTTAGAAGACGTGATCGAAGACTGCGATCTCATCCTCATCATGAGCGTCAATCCGGGCTTCGGCGGCCAAAAATATATTCCGAACGCACTGAAAAAAGTCCGTCAGACACGCGCGCTCATCGACGCGCACAATCCCGCGTGCGAACTCGAGATCGACGGTGGCATCGGCCGTGCGAATATCGCCGAGGTCTGCGCCGCCGGTGCCGATGTCGTCGTGATGGGGTCGGCCATCTTCAGCGCGGCCGATCCGGTCGCCGAACTGCAGGCCCTGCGCGCGCTCGTCGAAACGCAGCCCGTAGGCGCGCGCGCATAGCGCGATGACCGAAGATTCGCTCGTCGCGGCGCTTCGCGAAATCTGCGAAGCGCGCGCGAGCGACGCATCGCCCGGTCCGCGCAAGATCGTGCTCGGCATCGGCGATGACGCAGCCGCGTGGCAACCCTCGCGCTCGCAACTGTGCGTGATCACGACCGACGCACTCGTCGACGACGTGCATTTTCACACGGCCGCGATGGACGCCCGCGACATCGGCCATCGCGCGATGGCCGCGAACCTTTCCGACATCGCGGCGATGGGTGCGCGACCGGTACTTGCGACGATCGCCCTTGGGGTCACGCCCGAAACGAGCGAAGCGTGGCTCCGTGCGTGCTATACCGCGATGGCGGCGCTCGCGCACGCACACGGTGCGCGCATCGTCGGCGGCGATATCACGGCGTCGCCCGTCGTCTCGCTCGCCATTACGGTGGTCGGCGAAGTTTCGCGCACGCGCTTGAAGACGCGAGCGGGTGGCCGGCCGGGCGACGTGCTCGCGGTGACGGGTCCGCTTGGGGCGAGTCGTGCGGGGCTCGAGTTGCTTCGGCGCGGTGCCGCGGTGCCGGAAACCGATCCCGAGCACGCGCTCGCAAACGACGAACGTCGCGCAGCCGAGCTCGCGTTCGCGCGCCCGACGCCGCGCATGCGCGAGGGCCGCTTTCTCGCGGCGTCGTCCTACGTGCACGCGATGATGGATAGCAGCGATGGCCTCTCGACCGACGTCGCGCGACTCGCCCGCGCGAGCGCGTGCGGGGCGACGCTCGACGACGTGCCGATCCATCTCGCGGCATTCGCCGTCGCCGAAGCCGTCGGGCACGATCCCGCGCGGTACGCCCTCGATGGCGGCGAAGATTTCGAGCTCATCGTCGCGGTCGCGCCGCGCGCGTTCGCTCACCTCAGCCGAAAATTCTCGCTCGCCTTCGGCGTGCCGTTACTCGCGATCGGTCGCCTCGATTCCGAGCCCGGCATGCGCATCGCAAGCGAAGGCGGGGAGCGCGAGCTCACCGCTGCGGGGTTCGATCATCTCTCGCCTCGAGCGAAGTGCTGATTGATTTATCGACGTGCGATCGCGCCTGCTAACGTGGCGCGATCGCGAGCCCGCCTGCGTCGCGAAAGAGCGCGACGCCGCAGTCGAGTGCCGCATCGTAGGCGCGTTTGTCAGCAGTCGAACGCCGCGAGCCGACCCAGAGCCAGAGCGCGTGGTGGCGCGTCGCCTCGGCGCACGGGTGCGCTCCGGCTCGCGCGACGAATGTGGCGTCCGGGGCGAATTTGCGGACGATGCCCGGGTCGATGTTCGTGACGATCGCCGAGGGGTCGTGCCCGACCAGCCACGTGTAGAGCCCGGTCCGGCCGTCGGCATCGAGTCGATCTGCAAGCGCCTGTGAATCGGGTCGCGTGCATGCCGCGAGCGTGGACGCAACGCCGAGAACGAAGAAGAGCCCGAGCGCAGCGCATCGGACCCCTCGAAACCTCGACCGCACCGACATGGTGCGAAGGCACGGAGCTACGCGCGCTTGACCCGACGCGAACGCAAGCACTGCGTGCAGACCTTCAGCGTTTTGTGCGTTCCGCGCTCGTCGACGCGCACGGGCTGCAAATTCGGCAACCAACGGCGCTTGGTCTTGTTCATCGCGTGACTGACGTTATTGCCCGCCATCGGACCTTTCGCACAGACGTCGCAGCGCTTGGCCATGATTTTTTCTATCCTACCGGTCGTCGTAAAAAGCAATATAAGACGGTACCGTCACGCAACGCGCGGCTGGCACAACCCCCGGACTATACCATGGCCCGTGCCCGTGCGCAACTTCGAAAGGGAAAGAGGACCGCGTCACGCGCCGGATAATTGCGAAATCGCCTGGTCTAATACCTTAGGAAATCGCCCGGCATCCCTCTTTGATTGTGAGCTCTTTTTTGAATGGTTCGAGGCCCCGCATCGCCATCGACGCGATGGGCGGAGACCACGCGCCGGACGAAATCGTCGCAGGCGCCGTTCTCGCGGATCGCGAGGGGCTCGGGCATATGATACTCGTCGGCGACGAGGCGCGTATCCGGCCACTGCTCGAAAAAGCCGGCGGCGCGAAGATCGAGGTCGTACACGCACCCTCGGCAATCGCGATGGACGCGACGCCGGCGCTCGCGCTTCGCAATTCCGACGTGACCTCGCTCGGAGTGGCCGTCAACCTCGTCCGCGACGGCAAAGCCGACGCCGTCGTCTCCGCGGGCAACAGCGGCGCATTCCTCGCGATCGCCCTCGTGCGTCTGCGCACGATCAAGGGCGTGGCCCGGCCCGCGATCGCGGTCGTTTATCCCGCGCGCAAGGGCAGTGTCGTCGTGCTCGATAGCGGCGCGAACGTCGATTGCCGCGCCGAGTGGCTCGTGCAGTTCGGCATGATGGGCAGCGCCTACGCGCGCGCCGTTCTCGGGGTCGAGCGGCCTAAAATCGGCATCATTTCCAACGGCGAAGAGAAGGGCAAAGGCAACGCGCTCACCGTGGAAGCGGCGGAGCTCCTCGAAAAATCGTTCGGCGTCGATTTCGTCGGCAACGTCGAATCGAAAGATCTCTTCTCGAACGTCGCCGACGTGCTCGTCACCGACGGCTTCGTCGGCAACGTGATGCTCAAGCTCTCCGAGGGCGCGGCCGCCCTCATCGGTGATATCGTGCTCGATGCGATTAAATCCGGGAGTATCGCGGCAAAAATCGGCGCGTTGCTCGTCAAGCCCACGCTCGTGCGCGTGCGCGATCGGCTCAGTTACGACAACGTCGGCGGCGCACCACTTTTGGGTTTGCGCGGCAATTGCATCGTCGCCCACGGTCGCGCGAATAGCACCGCCGTTCGCAGTGCGATTCGCGCCGCGGTCGCCGAGGTGAACGAAGACGTCGTCGGGCGGATCGGCGAACTCGTCGTGCCGAGCGACATGCGCGAAAGTAAAGAAGCGTAACGATTTCCGTGGCGCGCGGCGGACTCTACGTCCATCTGCCGTTTTGCCCGTACGTGTGCCCGTATTGCGACTTTGCGAAGTGGCCGCTACGGCGCTCGCAGGCAACGCGATACCTCGCCGCGATAACGGCGGAAATCGATGCGGCAACGGACTTCGAAGCGAGCACGCTTTTCTTCGGTGGCGGGACGCCGAATACGTACGGTAGCGCCGACGTCGCCGCGCTCGTCGCGAGACTGCGCGATCGCTTCGCTCCCGGCGGTTTTGCCGAAGCGAGTATCGAGATGAATCCCGATCCCGATTTGTGCACGCATGAGGTTTTCGAAGCCTACCGCGCAGCGGGCATCGATCGCGTTTCGTTCGGCGTGCAATCGTTCGTGCCGTCGGAATTGCAGACGCTCGGGCGACGCCACTCGCCGGACGACGTCGGCGCGGCCGTCGCACATGCGCGCGCCGCGGGCATCGACAATATCTCGCTCGACCTCATCTTCGGGACGCCGTTGCAGACGACCGACTCATGGCGCGCTTCGCTCGCGTACGCTCTCTCGCTCGATCCCGAACATATTTCGACCTACGGGCTCACCATCGAAGACGATACGCCGTTTGCCGAATGGTACGCACGTCGGCCCCAAGATTTCGCGCCGAACGATCTCGAGGGCGATCTCTACGCGGTCGCAATCGAGATGCTCGTCGCCGCGGGCTACGAGCACTATGAGATCAGCAACTTTTCGAAACCCGGGCGGCGCTGCGCGCATAACGCAAATTATTGGGCCAACGGTGAGTATCTCGGGCTCGGCGTCGGCGCGGCATCGTATCGCGGCGGCACGCGCTCCGTGCACACACGCGACCTCGCAATCTATTGCGACGCCGCTTGCGATGGCCGCGCGATTCCAAGTGACGACGAGCATCTCGAGGGCGCGGCAATGCTGGGAGAAGCCGTGATGCTCGCGCTACGAACGCGCGAAGGGGTAGATGTTGCCTCGTTTGCGGAACGATACGGCGTCGACTTTCATGAGTACTATCGCGCGGTGTTAAACGATTTAGCTCTAACGGGGACGCTCGACGTCACGCCCGCGCGCGTTGCGTTAACGCCGCGGGGACGGTTTCTGGCAAACGACGTCTGCGGCGCCTTCGTCGCACCGGCGGAGTAGCGCGTGCCAACGACACTCTTACGCGTCCTCTTCATGATCGTCTTTGCGGTAACGGGCTTTTTGCTCGGCCGCGAAGCGTACGTGCACCTCATTTCGATTCACGTCGCAAGCCAAATTTGGCTCATCGCGCTCACGGTCATCGTGCCCGTGATCGGAGCGGTCGCGGGACTCTTCATCGCACCGGTCGTGCAATCGCTCTTCGAAGTGGAATTGCGGATCGTCGAATCGACGATCGAGCGCCTAGCGCCGAGCGAAGTTCTCGGGGGTGCGCTCGGTCTCATCATCGGGCTCGTGATCGCGTTTCTCATCAAGAGCGTCTTGCTCGATTCCGTCGCGACGGCGGGCCGCGCGGGCGGCTACGTCGCCAACGTCGCTTACATCGTGCTCAGCGTCTTCGCCGCATTTTTAGGGACGCGATTCGGTGCGAAGCAACGCCTGGGCGGTGGGGCGCGCGCGAATCTCGGTGTCGGGTCCACGAGCCTACCCGGACGCCCCCCCGCGCAAGCGAAGCTCATCGATACGTCGGTGATCGTCGACGGTCGCGTGATCGACATCGTCGAGAGCGGTTTTCTCGAAGGTCCGCTCGTCTTACCGCGCTTCGTCTTACGCGAGCTCCATCTCATCGCCGATTCCGTCGACTCGATGAAACGCACGCGCGGCCGTCGCGGCCTCGAGGTGCTCGCGAAACTTCAGGAGTTAACCACGCTCGAAATCGTCGATGAGGATTACGCCGACATCACGGGCGTCGATGCAAAACTCGTGCGCCTCGCTCGCGATCGCGGGGCAAAGCTCGTCACCAACGACTACAATCTCAATCGCGTCGCACACGTCGAAGGCGTCGTCGTCCTCAACATCAACGAGCTCGCGGGCGCGGTCAAACCCGCGGTCTTGCCTGGTGAGGAAATGCACGTCGCGATCGTGCGCGATGGGAAGGAGCCGCATCAGGGCGTCGGCTATCTCGACGACGGCACGATGATCGTCGTGGAAAACGGCCGCAAACTCATGGGCGAAGAGACCGACGTGCAAGTCACGAGCGTCTTGCAGACCGTCGCCGGGCGCATGATCTTCGCGAAAATCAAAGCGAAGACGGGCGTGGTCAATCCGTGAGGTTTGCCGCCATCGTCGTCGCGGCGGGCCGGGGTCTGCGTTTCGGGCGCCAGAAGCAACTCATCGAGGTGGCCGGTCGCCCGCTCGTCG
>JANYGA010000093.1 GCA_025359485.1 Rhodospirillales bacterium
CGACGAGCGCGCGCGCGCGTTCGGGTGCGTCGCCGATGTGATCGGTCGGGTCGAGCAAGGATCGGATCTCCGCGGGGTCGAGGTGGGCGGTTATAGCGTCTTCGTCGACGAGCAATTGCGCGAGCGGATTATCGCCGCCCGCCGCGAGGCGCTCGTACGCCGTCATCGCCGCCGTGCGAATGACTTCGTGAAGAACTTGACGATCGGCACCGGCTTTCACCGCTTCCATCATCACGGCTTCGCTTCCGGCGAAGGGGCCGTACGTTCGCAGGTTCGATGCGACGCGGCGTTCGTCGACGCGCAAGCCTTCCACGATCTTACGTGCGAGTGCGAGTAATTCGTCGGCGCAAAGGAAGGCTTCGGGGAGAATCGTGCGCCGATTCGCGCTATCGTCGAGCGTGCGTTCGAGCAGATTCGTCGCCGCATTCTGCCACGCCGTATCCGCGTAGCCCACGAGGAGACGCGCGAGCGAATCGATGCGCTCGGCCATCACCGGGTTGCGTTTGAACGGCATCGCGGAACTGCCGACTTGTTTGGCACCGAAAGGTTCGAACATCTCGCCGAAACCGGGCGACGAGAGCACGCGCACGTCGGCTGCAAATTTCGAGAGCGACGCGCCGAGACCGGCGAGGGTCGAGAGCACGAGATAATCGAGTTTGCGCGGATAGGTCTGCGTTGCGATGTCGCGTGCCGTCAGATCGAAATGCGCGAGGACGTCGGCTTCCTGATCTTTCGCGCGACGGCCCGTGCCATGCAACAAACGCTCGTACGACGCCGATGTTCCAACCGCACCACGCACGCCTTTCGCGGTGAGCGCATCGTAGGTCGCGCGCATCTGCGCGTCGTCGATCACGAGATCTTGCGCGTAGACGGCCAGGCGATAGCCGACGGTCGTGGGTTCGGCGAATTGCAAATGCGTGTAGCCCATGCAGACGCGATCGGCGTGTTCGTCGATGCGAGCGGCAAACGCACCGAGCAGCACATGTAGGCTCGTCCCGAGCGCGCCGAGCGCGCGACGCATACGATACGTCTCGACGGTATCTTCGATATCCATCGACGTCGCGCCGAGATGGATCTTTCCGCCGCCGATCTTCGCCTGCGACGCGAAGACGCGGATCTCGGCCATGAGATCGTGACCGATCTCGCGTTCGATTGCGAGCGCCGCATCGATATCGATATCATTTGCGTGCGCGCGTATGTCATCGAGTTCGGCTTGCGAGACGAGGCCGCTACGCGCTTGCGATTCGGCGAGAGCGACCCACACCGCACGCCAAAGTCTCCGGCGTTCTCGTTCGGAAAACAGCGCGCGCAGTTCGGCGCTGCCGTACCTCCACGAAAACGGAGAGGCATACATCGTTTGGTCCATGTCTTGACCGCGTTTTCGCCCCGTTCGTACGGGCGGCCTTGACATGCGAACGCAAAAAAAAGACCGGTGCACGTGCGACCGGTCTCTTTCAACTCTGGAAACGGACTCGCGGTTCTAGAGCGTTCCCTGCTCTGCGTAGACGTAGTCGAGATTGAGCGTGCTCGTGGCAGCCGGCGAGGTGGCGGTCGCGCCGAAGGTTTCGCCGACGTAGAACGTCGAGGCTCCCGCGGGATCGAAGGCGCCCGTCGCGCCCGCGATAACGGGCTGTTGAATGCCGGTCGTCGAGGGCGATCCATAGACGGGTAACGGACAGACGTAACGTACGAGACCCATGACCGTCTTCGGCGTCGTTGCCGGTGCGACCGGTCCCGGTGAGACCGTGCAATTGACGCGGATATCGTACGTCGGCGAGCCACCGACGAGCTCGATAAAGAGCGACGTCGGCGAAGCCGTGCCGAGCTTGGGTAGCGGCGACGGAGCGTGCAAGACGATCGCACCGTAAGTCTGTGCGACGAACTGTCCGGGCGTCGTCGGTGGAATCGTCAGCGAACCGATCGGAGCGTTGTATTTGAAGTTCACGACAGGCGTGTTATTGCCCGTGAACGTGATCAAATGCGATCCACCCGGTGCCGCAGGCGGCGGGCCGGAATCGGCAACTTGGGAATCCGTGCCGTAATCGTTCGCACTTGCGGCATCGGTTGCGGTCGTATTAAAGCCGACGAAATTATTCGTCGCTGTGAAGAGGCCGACGAGCGATTTACCGGCGACCGTACCCGGCGGCGGGGGCTGACTCGTAACGTTGGTCGGGCCGCCGCTAGCGCCGTTGGGGAAAGCGCCGACCGGAAGTGACGTCCCATTTTGCGTCCCACAACCAGCTATGGCGATCCCGAACGTGCCGGCGAGGGCGATCCGAGCGAGAAAACTGCGCATGTAAAGAGAACTCCTTGAAAAGTTCTAAGCCGGGCAGAGGCCCGTAACTGCGGGCGTCGTTGCGCGCCCATCCAAACGAGTCCTGTTCACGAGCGCTCGCGCGCACCCGCGACCGTTGCCAAATCGACGATAACGCGCGGATCGTCGGCGCGCCCGGTAACGACCGCTTCGAAGCCACGGACCGCACGCTCGAAACCGACGCGCGCCCGGCGCTCGCCCAGTGCCCGTGCCACGCCGCCGAGTTCGCGTTCCCGCCATTTCGCACGCCCCGGCAACGCGCCGCCGGGCCGCGCGACTTCCCAGACCAGCAAATACTCAGCCGCGAGAGCCGCGAGAAGCGGCACCGCCGCGCCGCGCGGGTCGGATGAAAAGATCTCCGCTGCGAGCCCGAGCGCTTCGGCCGCGCGACCGGCCACGGCGGCGCTCGCGTATTTATAGGCGCGCACGTCCGCCGTCACGAGCGTTTCGCGCGCGACGTCTTCGAACGTGATCGTCGAGCCCGCGAGGTTGAGTTTTTCGAGATCGGTTCGCACGCCCGCGAGATCGGCATCGCCGTCCACGAGTAACGCGATCGCGCGCGGTTCGGCCGTCGCGCCAAGGCTCGCGAGCGTTTCGCGCACGAAGCGTTCGCGCGCTTCGGGTCCGGGCGTCGTATCGATGCGTAACGCCGTTTTCCCCAAAATCTTCCCCATCGGTTCGGGTCGTTTGCTTGCGGGCGAGACGAGATCTTCGATGACGAGCGTGTTGCCTTCGGGCACGCGCTCGGCGACCGCGAGCAACGCGCGTCGCGGCTCGGCGCGTAAGTCGTGCGCGCCGCGAACCACGACGACGCGCGTCGAGCCGAGAAACGGAAATGCGGCGACCGCCGCTGCGACCGCACCGAATCCATCGAGCGCGTTCGCGACGAAGCGATCGAGATTGAGATCGCGTTCCGCGGGCGCGAGCGTGCGTTCGACGATCGTCGCGAGCGCGCGCTCGGCGAAGAGGCGCTCCACGCCCTCGATCACGACGAGTCGACCGATCTTCGGCGCCTTATCGGTAAAGTCGTAAAACTTCACGCGCGTTTTGCGGCGAGCAACGCGCCGAACGGCGGTCGCGTCGCGAGATCGGGAATCGATTCGTCGTACGGCGGTCGCGCCACACCGTATTCCGTTACGATGCCGGCGATCAATCGTCCGGGCGTGACGTCGAATGCGGGATTATACACGGGAATATCGTGCGGCGCGACGGGCGCGCCACCGTACGCGCGCACTTCGGCACCGTCGCGTTCCTCGATGTGAATGCCGCTTCCGTCGCGCAAGCTGAAATCGATCGTCGAGCGCGGGGCCGCGATATAGAATGGAATGCCGAGATGTGCGGCCGCGACGGCGACACCGAACGTGCCGATTTTATTTGCGGTATCGCCGTTGGTCGCGATGCGATCCGCACCGACGATCACGGCACGAACGTTTTTCGCGCGCATCGTTGCGGCGGCCGCACCGTCGGCGATCAGCGTTGCGGGCACGCCAGCGCGCGCGAGTTCGAACGTCGTAAGCCGCGCGCCCTGCAAGAGCGGTCGCGTCTCATCGACGTACACGTGCAGCTTCCGTCCGCGTTCGTGCGCGGCGATGATAACGCCGAGGGCCGTGCCGTATCCCGCCGTTGCGAGCGGACCCGTATTGCAGTGCGTGAGCACGGCGCCCGCAAGCGGCATGAGTTCCGCTCCGTACGCACCCATCGCGCGATCGACGGCGCGCTGCTCTTCTTGGATCGCGAGCGCTTGGTCGAGATACGTTTCGCTCGCCGATGCGACCACGCGGTCGACCGCCCACGCGAGATTTACCGCCGTGGGACGGGCACTACGAATGCGCGCGACCGCGCGTGTAAATTCATCCGCATCGGCATGAAGCATTCGCGCGAGTGCGATCCCGTAGCCACCGAAGACGCCGATCGCCGGCGCCCCGCGCACGCCGAGCCCTGCAATGGCGTCGACGATTTCGTCGACCGTCTCGGCACGCGATCGTACGACATCGTGCGGTAGTCGCCGCTGATCGACGTAACCGATCGCGGCCGGTCGTCCCGAGCTCGCGGCTTCCCACCACACGACATCCATCGCGTTCTTGTTCGAACGCGATACGGCGCGGGCCTCGAACGCCGCTACGGAGCGGCTTGCGCGCCGATCGCCGCGTAACATTCGCGACAGTAGATCGGCCGATCGCCGCGCGGTTTGAACGGCACGGTCGTCGCGATGTTACATTTCGCGCAGGTTGCATCGAAGAGTTCGCGTGCACTGCGCGAGCGCGTCGTCTTCCGTTGCGCGCGACAATCGCGACACCGCTGCGGGTCGTTCTCGAAGCCTTTCTCGGCGTAAAATTGTTGATCGCGCGTCGAGAACGTAAATTGCGCCTGGCAGTCCTTACACGTCAGCGTCTTGTCTTCCACGCAGGGCCCCTCAAGCGAAAGTGAGCCGCCCGATAGCGGGGCGGCCGTTTTGCTGGATTATAGATTATCGGCCAGCACCAAAGCAAGCGAGACCTCGCTCTAAAAGATGGCCGCGACCGCGAGGGCGGCGATCGTCGCATCGAACCCCTTATCGCCGCGCGCGGGATCGGCGCGTTCTTGTGCCTGCGCGAGCGTGTCGGTCGTAAGCACGCCGAATCCGATCGGCACGCCCGTCGAAAGACCGACGTTCATGATCCCGCGCGAACATTCGCCCGCGACGAAATCGAAGTGCGGCGTCTCGCCGCGCACGACGACGCCGAGTGCGACGATCGCGTCGTACCGCCCGCTTTCGATCAAGCGCTGCGCGGCGAGCGGTAATTCGAAACAGCCCGGCACGCGCACGAACGATCGCGCTTCCGTTGCAACGCCGCACGCATCGAGCGCCCGCGTCGCGCCATCTTCGAGCCACGTTGCGAGATCGGCGTAAAAATCGGCCGTGACGACGGCGACTCGCTTACGCGTTCCATCGGGAAGATGCGAGCGGTCACGTTCCGCGATCGGCTTCATCGCACGCTCTCCGCCGTCGGCGCGTTATCGGCAGCGATCCCGTTGCCATCGAGCAGATGCCCCATCTTCTCGCGCTTGGTTTCCATGTACCGCGCGCTGTAGCGCGTCGGCGCGACTTCGAGAGGAACGCGCTCGACGATCGTAAGGCCGTACCCCTCGAGTCCGACGATCTTCGTCGGATTATTGGTGATGAGACGCATTTCACGCACGCCGAGATCGACGAGCATTTGCGAGCCCAGGCCGTAATCGCGTTTGTCGGCGGGCAATCCGAGCGCGAGATTCGCCTCGACGGTATCGGCGCCGCGGTCCTGTAATTCGTACGCGCGCAATTTCGCCGAAAGCCCGATGCCGCGCCCCTCCTGATGGAGATAGAGCAGGACGCCGCGGCCTTCTTTCGCGATGAGATCGAGCGCCGCATCGCGCTGCGCCGCGCAGTCGCAACGAATCGAATGCAGCGCGTCGCCCGTGAGGCATTCGGAGTGCACGCGCACGAGCAGATCTTTGCCGTCACCGATCTCGCCCATCACCATCGCGACGTGGGCGACGGAATCGATCGACGTTTCGTACGCGACGCCGCGGAAGCGGCCGTGCGTTGTCGGCAAATCGAAATCGGCGATGCGCTGCACGAGCTTTTCGGTGCGCATGCGATGCGCGATGAGATCTTTGACGGTGACGAGTTTGAGGCCGTGCTTTTTCCCGAATTCGCGCAAGCCCGCCATGCGCATCATCGTGCCGTCTTCGGCCATGATCTCGACGATTACGCCCGCGGGATAGAACCCCGCGAGCCGCGCGAGATCGACCGATGCTTCGGTCTGTCCCGCGCGGACGAGCACGCCGCCGTCACGCGCACGCAGTGGAAACATGTGTCCTGGCCGCAAGAAATCGCTCGGCTTCGCACCGGGATCGAGCATCGCTTGAATCGTCGCGGCGCGATCGTGCGCCGAGATGCCGGTCGTCGTGCGGTGACGCGCTTCGATCGAAACGGTGAAGGCCGTTTCGTGAAGTGCCGTATTTTCGGCGACCATGAGCGGAATCTGCAACTCGTCGAGCCGCTTCCCGATGATCGCGACGCAGATGAGGCCGCCCGCTTCTTTGCGCATGAAGTTGATCGCTTCGGGCGTGATCATCTGCGCGGCCATCACGAGATCGCCTTCGTTCTCGCGATCCTCGTCGTCGAGCACGATCACCATTTTGCCCGCGCGAATATCCGCGATCGCATCCTCGATGTTATCGACGAGCGGCTCTTCGGGCGGATGATCGGCGAGCTGGCTCGCGAG
>JANYGA010000096.1 GCA_025359485.1 Rhodospirillales bacterium
TGATCTCGCCGTCGCGCGCCCCGCGTTCGCGCAGCCGATGCGTCCGGTCGTCACGCTCGGCAACGAAACGTTCCTCGCACAAACGTGGCGCGAGTTGCATGGCCGTAGCGTCGGCGTCGTGACCAATCAAACGGGCGTGACGTCGAAACTCGTGACGATCGTCGATGCGATCCGCGAAAATCCCGCCATCTCACTGCGCGCGATATTCGCGCCCGAACACGGGGTGCGCGGCGATCGTCCGGCAGCGGCGTACGTTCCGTCATACGTCGACGAGCGCACGGGTCTGCCCGTGTACTCACTCTACGGCGCGACGCGTCATCCAAGTGCGGAGATGCTCGAGGGCATCGATGTGTTGCTCTTCGATATTCAAGACGTCGGCGATCGTGCGTATACGTACATCTCGACGCTCGCCTACGTGATGCAGGCCGCGGCGCGGTACAACAAGGCCGTCTGGGTACTCGATCGACCCAATCCCATCGGCGGCAGCATCATCGAGGGTCCGGTGCTCGATCCGCGTTTCTCGTCGTTCATCGGGCTCTACCAACTGCCGATCCGTCACGGCTGCACGATCGGCGAACTCGCGCGGATGTATAACGATCGCTTCGGCATCGGCGCTCGGCTCGAAGTCGTGCCGATGACGGGGTACACGCGTGAGATGTTCTGGCCCGAGACGGGCTTACCGTGGGTCAAGACCTCGCCGAACATTCCGGGCTGGAGCACGACGCTCGTCTATCCCGCAACGGGACTCGTCGGAAGCGCGGGCGTCAACAACGGCACGGGCGACGTCCAGCCGTTCAAGCCATTCTTCTTCGCGGGCGGCTATCGCGTCGACGGTCCGAAACTCAGCGACGCACTCAACGCGCGTGCATTGCCGGGCGTGAGATTTCACGCGGCGTCGTGGATGCCGATGACCGGTTTTTGGGCGGGCAAAACGCTGACCGGCGTCGAGCTCCAGGTCTACGATCGACGCGCCTTCCGCGCGGTGCGAACGGCCGTCGAAGTGCTCGTCGCGGTCCGTTCGATCGCGCCGAATCTGCTGCAACTCGGCAACGCGACGATCATCGACCGCGACTGGGGCACCGACAGCCTACGCAAGGGACTCGCAGCGGGACTCGATGCCGACGCGATCCTGCACCCGTGGGAAGCCGCAACGCAAGCCTTCGACGACATGCGCCAGAGTTATCTGCTGTACCTCACGTAGGTCGCGACGCGGGAAGTCGACGCGCGACCGCGACGTACGCGAGCGCCGCGAGGAGCGGCACCGCACTCACCGATTCGAGTGCGACGGCGGGGCCCGCCCCCGCAACGACGAGCCCGATGCCCGCAACGGCGGCCGACCCGAATCCGAATGCGACGCCATTCATAAGGCCGAGCGCCATGCCGAGATTCTTCGGCAACATCGATTGCACGATCGCGACGCCCGGCGCATTCTGCACCGCGAGCATGATACTCGCGACCATGAGCGCGGGCACGGCTACGCCGACCGGGGTAACGAAAAACGCGAAGAGCAACGGGACGGCGGTCACGAGCGCCGTGATCGAGACGCGGATCGCACCGAAGCGATCGGAGAGCGAACCGCCCGCGAGCAAGCCGATCGCCGACACGAGCAGAAATGCCGTGACGACCTGTCCGGCTTGCGGAATCGAGGCACCGCGCGCGATGAGGAGATTCGGCAGAAACGTCACGAACGCGGCGGATACGAAGTGCCGTAGCGCCGTGCTCGCAACGAGCAGCGAAACGCCGATGCGGTCGACGTCCGCGCTCGCGGCGATTGCGACGCGCGCGTGCGATGCGTGATCGCGCGCGGCCGAACGATCGACGCGACGCATCACGGCGAAGAGCCCGCCGACGCCGAGCAGTCCCGGTAGCAGCAGCCACAGCGATCCGCTGGTGCCGTATCGTGCGTACAGCAACGCGATGATTGCCGGGCCGATCGAATAGCCGACCTGCCCGCCGATCTGAAAGATCGAGATGCCGCTCGCACGTTTGGGGCCGCTGAGCATCGCCGAGTATTTTCCCGCTTCGGGATGCATCAGTGCCGAACCAAATCCACCGACGACGATGCAGAGCCCGAGGAGCGGCAACGTCGGTGCCGCCCCCGCACACGAAATCGCGACGACGGTCAACGCGATCGACGCAGGCAAAAACCACCAGCGCCCGTGACGATCCGTGAACGCGCCGAAAAATGGCTGCACGATCGAACTCGTGAGATACCAAACGAACACGAAGGCACCCTGAAACGCGGGCGAGACGTGATCGCGTGAGAGCACGAGAAAGATCGTAAACGGCACGATTCCGGAATAGAAGTCGCTGAGCCCGTGAGCCATCGAGACGACGGAGAGCCCACGGAGATTGAACCGCGCGGGAGCGAGGGCCGTGGCGCTCATGCGCGCACGCGAAAACGGTACGTCACTAGGTCGACGTACGCCGAAGCGTATCGGTCGCTCCTCGTTAGGGAGTAGCGGCTTATTTCCGACACAGACGGAATTCGATTCTCCACGTTTAATCTGGCGCTCAACCTTAGGTAGGCTTGAATTCGAGTTTGCATGACCATTGAGAAGTCGCCGGACCGCGCGCGCGAGTTGCTTCAATCATGATTTTCAAAACGCTGGAGCGCGTTTTCGAGTCGATGCTCTGGAACGTTCGCTTCGTGACGCTGGTCGCCGTCATCGCGAGCCTCATCGGGTCCTTCGCGCTCTTTTACGTCGCGATTCTCGATGTCGTACGCCTCTTCGGTGAACTCGCGCACTACGCGGACGCGTCGATCGGTAACGACGCCCACGATACGATTCGCCTGCAGATCGTTACGAGCGTCGCAGAGTTCGTCGACGGCTTCCTCTTCGCACTCGTCTTGCTCATTTTCGCATTCGGCATCTACGAACTTTTCATCGGCAAGATCGACGCGGCGGAGCGGAGCGAAGTCGCAAAACGCATTTTGCTCATTCGCAGCCTCGATGATCTTAAAGAACGGCTCGCAAAAGTTATCTTTCTCATTCTGGTCGTGCGCTATTTCGAAAGCGCGATCCATCGTCCGGTGCAGAGCGCGCTCGATTTACTCTACCTCGCCGCCGGCATCGTCCTCATCGCCGTCGGACTCTATCTTACGAAGCCTAAACATGAGTCAGAACTCCGTCGCGATACGCCTCCGTCGCGCCACTGAGGTTCGCCGGCGTCCAGATTTCGGAACTGCGCGATCGACGATGCGAGTTTCGACCTCGATCCGGCGGCGGCGCGCTCGCGCACGGCCTACCAAACCCGCTTACGCGGGGCGGTCGAGCGCTGAAAAAAGTTCGGCGAGTTCGAGTCGAAAATCCGGAAGTGCAGCATGGTCGAAAACGTCGTCGCGCTCGAGCGTTCGAATACCGTCGTCGTCGATGACGCGTACGAGCCGACGCCGAGGATCGATCACGACGACTGCACGCGTGCCGCACGCGCGATAGACGCGAACCTTGTCCTCGAGATCATCGAGATTATCGCTCGGTGACTGGATTTCGAAGGCGACGTCCGGGGCAAACGTTGGCGCTTCCAAATCCTCTGACGCGACACCGCGCATCCGCTCGTATGAGACGTACGCGACGTCGGGAACGAGTGGTCGCCGAACGTCTTCGGCGGGCGCGAGCCGGAATCGCCACTCCGGACTCACTTCGCCGCGCCCACGAGCCCACGTATCGAGAAGCACGACGAGCCGGCCCTGTATTCGAGCGTGACTTCGCTGCGGACTCACTTTGCGCTTCGCCCGACCGCGAATCCATTCGGTTTCGGGCGTCGTTTCGGAAAGAACGATTTCGTCCGGCGTACCGGCCACGATATGCATCTCACCCACCTTGTATCACGCGCCTCCGCGCCATAACAAGGCTATGCCGCGATCGCGAGACCCGCTGCCGTGAAGCGTGCTTCGAAGAATGCCTTCGCTTCGGCGAGGAGCGCCGCAGGTTCGATCGTCATCGAATCGAGCACGTCGGGGATCTCCGCGACCACGCCGACGACGTTCGCCCACATCTCGCCGTAGAAATCCGCGACGTCGCGTTCGCGAACGAGCCCACGCTCGTTCCAAATCTTGAGGCGACGTTCGCCGAATCGCACGTGATGAAGTTCGTCCTCGAGCACGAAATCGAGAAACTTCGAAACTTCATCGGAGTTCGCGCGCAAATCTTTGCAGCCCATCTCGAGTAAGCAGATCGCGAGACCTTCGACGACGACGTTGTTGCCGACGAGCGCGCCCACGTAATCACCGCAATCGATCCGGCGCTGAATCGCCTCGCCGAAGCGCTTGAACGACGGCGCGACGAACTTCGAGAGCTTCGCTTCACCGAGTCCGAATTGGTCGAGCTTGTGACGGAAATGATCGAGATGCGTCTGCTCTTCGCCCGCCTGAATGAGCAGATACCCCGACGAAGCGCGGTCGGGTGCGATCGCGGAGAGTTGCGTCGCACATGCGAGCGAGATCTCTTCGCCCGAGACGAAGTGTGCGAAACTGCGTTGGAAGAGTTCCGCGGAGGCGGGCATGAGCTTGAAGGGCGCGAGGGTTTTCACGAGGTCGACACCCGTCACGTCGTCGATCGCAAAAATGACCTTCATCAGGCCCGGATTGCGGAAGGCTGGATCGACGATCATCTTCGCCAGCCGGTTCTTAAAACTCACGTTCGCGCCCCTTTTCGTAATACTCGCACACGCGCCGCGGCCCGTGTGGTGACTTGTGCTACCACGTCCGCGCGATTCCCAACAGAAACGCGGGCAGGCTGTCCTTCATGAAGAAGCCGCTCGAGCTCAAGTGATACGCGAGCTTCGGTCGTTTGACGGCGCGAGCGCCCATCACGTCGATGACGAAGCCGAAGCCCATTCGCAAGCGGCGCGCCTCCGCCGCATTTCGATCGAAGGGTCGTAGCGCCCGCGCGTAGGCCCGCTCGGCCGCGCGACCCGGTCCGTGTTCGACGAGTGCCGCGGCGGCAGCCCGGCCCGTGGCCATGGCCTGGTAGATCCCCTCGGCCGAAAACGGATCCGCGACGCCGGCCGCATCGCCGACGAGATAGACGCTCCCGCGCACGCGCGAGCGGCGACCCGTCGGAATCACGCCGCCTCGCAGCGACTCGTAGGTCGGACCCGGACCGATCGTCTCGCGCGCGACCGCACTCGTTGCGGTCCAGCCGCGCAAGATGCCGCGCAGGTCACCGTCGCGCGCGCGAACGGCGCGTTCGTCGACGAGCACGCCGACGTTCGCTCGCTCGCGATCGACGGGAAAGATCCACCCATATCCCGGCGACACGTCGCGATCGAAATAGAGCCCGAATTGCGGCTCGAGTGGCTTGATCGCGCGCGTGTATCCGCGCAGCGCGACGAGTCGCGAATGATGACGGCCGAAGCCGAGCTTGGGTGCGAGCGTCCCGGTCGCGCCTTCAGCGAGCACGATTGCATCGAAGAGCTCGTGCGTCGCCGTCGCATCGCGCCCGAGACGCACGGCGGGGCCTCGCGAGCCGAACGTGACATCGCGTGCGGTCGTGCGATCGTCGAAACGCGCACCCGCGGCGACGGCGAGCGCGAGCAGGCGCTCGTCGAATTCTCGCCGCTCCACGATTGCGCCCCACGGTGTTTCGGGGCGCCATCCCGCGCGAAAACGCGCGCCGCGCGGCGTACTAATCTCACCGACTTCGAGCTTCGTTTTATCGTCGAGTGCGAGCCCGAGCGCCCGCGCTTCACGCACGCCCGGGGGTGAGATGCCGTCGCCGCACGTCTTCGCGCGTGGCCACGCCGACTTCTCGACGATGCGGACGTCGGCGCCCGCTCGCTGCATTTCGATCGCAGCTGCCGCGCCGCCGGGTCCGGCTCCGATCACGAGCACACGCATCGCGGACAAGGAAGGTTTCCTTTCGGTGTGAAGCGCTTCTTTTGACGCCTACCGCGTTCGCCGTGGTCTCGCGCGTTCGCTTCGTTTGCGTTAGTTGGAGTATTCATGAAATTCATTCATACCGTTGCCGCCGCTGCGGCCGTCATCTTTAGCGCGACATTCGCGACACCCGTTTTCGCACAGAGTTCGATGATGGGATCGAATATGGCGATGCCGTCGTGCGCGGCGGGCGACAGCGTCGTCTGGGCCAACACCCGCACGAAGGCCTATCACATGCCGGGCACGCCGCGTTACGGCAAGACCAGGCACGGCAAATTCGTGTGCATGAGCCAAGCGACGTCGATGGGATTCCATGCGGCGAAGCGCGAGTCGATGTCGGGAAGCAACGGTTCGATGGGCTCGATGGGCACGTCAGGTTCGATGGCGCCCGGCACGATGGCATCGCCCGGCATGATGGACGATTCATCGATGTCGAGCCACATGGGCAAGCATCACAAAAAGCGGCACGGGTCGATGATGAACGGCGGCATGATGGCCTCGCCGAATCCGTATGCCTCGCCGTCGCTCCGCGTCACGCCGGTACCGATGCCCGTCGCGTCGCCGTTGTCGCACTAACATCCCAAACGACGCGGGGCATTGTCGCCCCGCGTCTTCCATCTTTCCACCAGATCAACGCCGGTTGGCGTCTAAGGGCTCGATGAAGATCACGATTCTCGGCGCATCCGGTTTTATCGGCCGCCACCTCGTCACGGCGCTGCGCGCACGTGGCGACGCCGTTACGACCGCATCGCTGCGCGACGCGAAGGCCGCTGCCGCCGCATGCGACGGTGCCGACGTCGTGGTAAATCTCGCGGGCGAACCCGTCGCACAGCGGTGGTCTTCGAGCGTGAAAGAAAAGATCCGCACGAGTCGCGTCGACGCCGTGCGTGCGCTCATGACCGAACTCGCTTCGGTTGCGAACAAACCGTCGGCGTACGTCTCGGCCTCGGCGATCGGCTATTACGGCACGAGTGAGACCGCGACGTTCGACGAAACGAGCGCGGCCGGTCAGGATTTTCTCGCGGGCGTCTGCGTTGCGTGGGAAGCGGAAGCGGATCGCGCCGCGGCACTGGGCATGCGCGTTGCGAAGATTCGAACGGGTCTCGTGATCGGCAACGATGGCGGCGCGCTCGCGAAGCTCTTACCGATCTTCAAACTCGGTGGTGGCGGCATCGTCGCGAGCGGCCAACAGTGGTACTCGTGGATTCACATCGACGATCAAGTCGGCATCTATCTCCACGCGATCGACGGTGTCGACGGCGTCCTCGATGCAACCGCACCGACGCCCGTGCGAAACGCCGAATTCACGTCGGCGCTCGCGAACGCGCTGCATCGGCCCGCGTTCCTTCCCGTCCCGCGCTTCGCGATGAGTCTCGTCTTCGGCGAGGGCGCGGTGATCGTCGTCGACGGCCAATGCGTTTTGCCGACGCGCACGCTCGCGACCGGCTATTCGTTTAAGTACCCAACGATCGATGGCGCGTGTGCCGCGATCACAGCCGCGTAAAGCAAACGCACGTTACGTCTTCGACGCTTCCGCGTCATCCGCGCCCAATCGAGACGGCGCGTCTCCATCTCGAACCGCTCGCCATACATCACGCACCCGAACTCTTCGACGCGCTCGCCGACGACGAACTCTACCGGTATATTCCGACCGAACCATATCCGTCGGTCGAATCGCTCGCAGCGCGTTACGCCCACGTCGCACGTGGTCCCGTAGCGAGCGACGAGCGTTGGTGGAACTGGGCGCTCATCGTGCGTGGCGACCCGCGCCGCGCGATCGGCACGATCGAAATCTCGATCGATCGCGGCGGCGCGCACGCGCTCCTGGCCTACACGCTCGGACGCGCGTCGTGGGGCTCGGGATATGCGACGGAGGCCGCGCGCGCGGCGATCGACGAGCTTCGTCGCGCGACGTTTATCACTGAGATCGAAGCCTTCATCGATGCTCGTAACGCGAGATCGATCGCACTCGCCCGGCGACTCGGATTGCGCCGCAAGGGATTCATTCCAAACGCCGACTACTTCAAGGCGAGCACGAGTGACGAAGTCGTGTACGCGCTCGCTTTACGAGAGGATCACGATGCCGAAACTTCAGGTCGGTGACCGCGCGCCAGATTTTACGTTACGCGATGAGAACGGCACCGAGCACGCGCTCGCAACGGCGCTGGGTAAAGGGCCTGTCGTCCTCATTTTTTACGTCCTCGATAGCACCCCTGGTTGAAAGATTCAGCTCAACGCGGTCCGTGATGACCGCGCTCGATACGACGCCGCACGCGTCACCGTCTATGCCATCAACAACCAGAGCGCGACGAGCCACAAAACCTTCGCCGAGAAGAACGGCTTCGAAGCGCCGCTGTTGGTAGATGCGGGCTTTGCAGTCGCGAGCGCCTACGATGCGGTCATGGGCTTCGGGCCGCTACGCATCGTCAATCGCACCGTCGTCGGCATCGCGAAAGATGGTACGATCGTGTACTATCGCCACGGGATGCCCGCGACGGACGAAATCCTCGCCGCTTTTTAAACGGAGTTAGGAAGCGGCGGTTGCGAGCGCGCCGCCCGCTTCGCGTTCGGCGTCGAGTTCTTCGAGATACTTCTCCGCTTCGAGCGATGCCTTACAGCCCATACCCGCCGCCGTAATCGCTTGCTTGTAGCGGATGTCGTATACGTCGCCGCCGACGAAGACGCCGGGCACGTTCGTATGCACGCCGTCGGTCGATACGATGTATCCCGTCGGATCGAGATCGAGCTGACCCGCGAAGATCGCGGTATTTGGATCGTGGCCGATCGCGATGAAGAGCGCGTCGGCGGGAAAGGTCGTGCGTTCGCCCGTCACGAGATTCTCGAGTTCGAGTGCGCTGAGGGCGTTATCGCCGACGCACGCGACGACGTGCGAATTCCAAACGAAATCGATCTTGTGATGCGCGAGCGCGCGATCGGCCATGATCTTGCTCGCGCGCAACGTATCGCGGCGATGGATGACCGTCACGCGCGAGCCGAATCGCGTGAGAAAGAGCGCTTCTTCCATCGCGGAATCTCCGCCGCCGACGACGACGATATGTTTCTCTTTGAAGAATGCGCCGTCGCACGTCGCGCAGGTCGAAACGCCGCGGCCGCGCAGATTCGCTTCACCCGGCACGTCGAGCCAGCGTGCGCTCGCGCCCGTCGCGACGATAACCGTATCGCTCTCGTATCGCGCGTCGCCGGCCCAAACCGTAAACGGTCGCTTCGAAAAATCGACCGCGGTGACGTCTTCGTTGTGGATCTTCGCGCCGAAGCGTTCCGCTTGCGTCCGGAAACTCTCCATCAATTCGGGTCCGAGCACGCCGCCCGGGAAGCCCGGATAGTTCTCGACCTCGGTCGTGTACATGAGCTGGCCGCCGTATTGGTAGCCCGCGAAGACGACGGGTTCGAGTGCGGCGCGCGCCGCATAGATGGCGGCCGTGAGGCCCGCGGGGCCCGAACCGATGATGATGACGCGTTCCATTCTGCGCCGTTCGACCGGCGCGGGGGGGCCTCCGGTTGCACCGCATAAGCCACGCGAGATGCTCGAGGACGATTTTACCGACATTCTTCGCAAAGCCAAGCGCGGCACCGAGACGACCGATGCCGAGATCGCGAGCGCGACCGGCATCGCGCTCGCGACGCTCCGCGCCTGGAATGCGGGGAAGGCGCAACCCACCGACGACGAAGCGCGGGCCGTCGCTCGCGTTTTGCGGCTCGATCCCGGCAAATTTGCCGATGCCGCCGCCACACGTTGGCATCCGACGGTCGCGCTCCCGAGTGACGTTCGCCACCATCCGCACGATCCGCATCCTTCCAACGGCTATCTCTTCTTTCTCGAAGACGGCAAAACGGCCGCACTCATCGATCCCGCAGGACTCCCGCAAACGATCTTGCGCGCGATCGCTGAGGGTCCGTATGCGCTACGTTACATCCTCATCACACACGAGCACGCCGACCATTGCGATGCCACAGCCGATATCTCGCGCGCGTTTCCAAGCGCACAGATCGTGATGCATCGCGACGACGTGCACGCGATCGGCGCACTGGGCGCGCGCGCACTTCCCGTCATCGACGGCGACGAATTACCCTTCGGTGACAACGCGGCGATTCGCATGTTGCATACGCCGGGTCACACCGACGGCTCGTCGTGCTTTCTCTTCAAGTCGACGCTCTTTACCGGCGACACGCTCTTTGCGGGAAGCGTCGGCGGCGCGTTCGGCGAGCGGAGCGGCTACCGCGAAATCCTCGACAGCGTCTCGACGAAAATTTTCGCACTCGACGATGCGACCGTGCTCATGCCGGGCCACGGGCCGCCGACGACGGTTGCCGACGAAAAAGCGCACAACCCATTTTTCGGAAGCGCTTAACATTAACCGAATTTCACCGAAAGGACACAAATCTCGCCCCGGGTCGGCCGATGCATATTCTTGTGAGCTCGGTTATCGATGGAGCGTCGCTCGATCGTCCCCAGAAGACGTTGCGCGGCCGATATCTCCTCGCTCTCGCGTTGACGGCCATCGTCGCGATCGTTCAATTCGGAATTCTCTTCGACGAAATCTACGCGCAGCAACATAAGTCACGCATCGTCGAGATCGCGAGCCTCGCGAGTGCCTTCGTCGATGCGAGTACGGACGAACGGCCCGACATTCGCATCAATCTCACAAACGACTTCGCCCGTTTAGCGAGTGGAGAAGCCAACGTTACGAGTTCTCATACGGCCGGTATGCCGCGCGATTGGCCGCCCGCTCGCGTGCGCGCGATCTTCGCACGCGGCGACTACGACGTCAGCAACCGCACGCACGATTTCGTGCGCCGCGCGACGCGCTTGCTCGCAACCCCGGAAAACTCGCTCACGAGACGTAATGAAGATCTCACGACGCATTGACGGGCTTACCGAACCGACGGCTCCTTCGCGAACGCGTGACGGCCGCATTACGGGCGGCGAACGAATCTAAAACGAGCGTCGCGTTGCTCTACGCGGACCTCGATCGATTCAAAATGGTCAACGATTCGCTCGGACGAACAGGCCGAGCTTCTTGCGGCGCTCCACTGCGAATATCTGCAAGGCTACTACTTCAGCCGCCCGCTGCCCGAAGCCGACGTTGC
>JANYGA010000161.1 GCA_025359485.1 Rhodospirillales bacterium
CTCGAAGCGGCGCGGTTGGGTCGATCTCGCGATCAACGGAACGTACTGGATGGGCGCGATCCTCGGAAGCGGTGCGAGCATCGTGCTGCTCAACCCGGCGACGATCGACCAACACATCGGCTGGCGCCTCGCATTCGCGATCGGTGCGGTCCTCGCGGTGTCGATCATCTTCATCCGCAAAGGCATTCCGGAAAGCCCGCGCTGGCTGCTCACGCACGGACGCAGTCGTGAAGCGATGGCCACGATGGAATCGATCGAGGCAACGGTGCGTTCGCAAACGGGTGCCCCGCTGCCGCCGGTTCGTGGCGACATGACGATCGATGCCGAGCGTCGTCATTCACTCGGCGATGTGTGGCACACGATGATCGGGACGTATCCGCAACGGACGGTCGTCGCGTTCGCGCTGATGATCACGCAAGCGTTTCTCTACAACGCGATTTTCTTTACCGAATCACTCGTCCTCTCGACATTTTTTCACGTGCCCGCGCAAAACGTCGGGTATTACATCTTTCCCTTCGCAGTCGGCAATTTGCTCGGACCCCTTTTGCTCGGGCATCTCTTCGATAGCGTGGGGCGCCGCCCGATGATCGCCGGAACGTACGTGCTCTCGGGGCTTCTCTTACTGGGAACGGGCGTGCTCTTCACGATGGGCGTGCTCGATGCGACGACGATTACCGTGTGTTGGTGCGTCGTGTTTTTCTTCGCTTCGGCCGGTGCGAGCGCGGCGTATCTTACGGTGAGTGAAATATTTCCACTGGAAATACGCGCGATGGCGATCGCGATCGTCTACAGCGTCGGCACGCTCGTCGGTGGCGCGGTCGGGCCGCTGCTCTTCGGGGCGCTCATCGCAACGAAGTCTCCGACATCGATCTTTTACGGATACGCGATCGGTGCCATCGCGATGATCGCAGGCGGCGCGATCGAGTGGTGGATCGGCGTGGAAGCGGCACGCCAACGACTCGAAGACGTCGCTATTCCGCTCAGCGCGACGGCCGCCTAAATCGGTTCGAGCACCGCGACCGGGAATGGCGTGAGTGCGGCCCTCGCCGTGAGAAAGGGTCCCGCTTCGTCGCGATCGGTCACGAGCACGGTGCCGGTGAAGCGATCGCGATATCGCGCGGCTGCATCGCTTCCGAGCCGGATCGCGACGTTGCCGAAGTTCACGCGGAGATCGTTGCGATCGCCTTCGAGTAAGCGGCGAACGAGTCGCGGTACGATCGTCACGATCTCATCGCGCGCGTACGCCACGATGTGGTCGGCGAGCGTGCCCGTCGTTGCGAGCGCATCGTACGACGATCCCAGATGCGTCGCCGCGCGTTCGCGACGCAGGTGCAAGAGTCGCCACGTGACGTAGGCTTTGATGCGACCGTCTCGCCACGTCGCGAGCAATTCGTCGCAGAGATCGGCGCTTTCGCCCGCTTCGAATCGCGCGCGCAGATGGTCGAGGATACGCGTTCGCTCGCGATAATCGACGGCGCGGCGATTGTCGGGATCGACGAGCGAGAAATCCCATAACTCGCAGCCTTGATAGATATCGGGTATGCCGGGTGAGGTGAGTTTGAGCGTGACTTGCGCGAGGCTCGAGACGACACCGATCGGTGCGAGATCGCGTGCGAGCGTTTGCAGTTCGAATACGAACGCGTTGCCGCGACGCGGCTGGAGGATCGCGCGAATGAAAGCGAGCGTCGCGTCTTCGTAGGCGAGATTGGGATTCGTCCAACTCGTTCGAAACTTCGCTTCGCGGAGCGCCTTCACGAAATAGGCCTCGATGCGTTCCACGTACGCGCGAAGGGCGTCTTCATCGATCGTCTCGGGCGCGAGATCGAGCCACGCCATCGGCCACGTTCCGACGAGTGTTTGATAGAGGTGGTACTCATCGTTTTCAGTCGGAGCGGGCGCTGCGTCGGCCGTGCCTTTGCGCGGTCCGTTGAGGCGCGACCAACGCTCGAGCGTGCGCTCCCACAGTCCGGGCACTTCGGAGAGTGCGTCGATGCGCGTGCGCGTATCTTCGCCGCGCTTGTGATCGTGCGTCGCGGTTGCGAGCATGGCTTGCGGATGCGTCGTCGCGCGACGCGCGTTCGTTGCGTGAAATGCCGCGACGCTCGTGCCGAAATGCCGCGGATCGCCGCCCACTTCGTTGAGCGACGCGAGGCGAACGTATCGGTAAAAAGCCGTGTCTTCGACGGCTTTTGCCATGACCGGGCTGGAATATTGCTGAAACTTCATCGCAAAACGCAAGACTTCACGCCGATCGTAATTTTCCGATTGCTCGGAGGTTTCGGCGGTGAGCACGTGCGCGAGAAAATCGAAGACGCGATCGTCGCCGAGTTCGCTCCGTTTGCGCGCCGCTTCGATTGCGAGAGCGATGAATCGCGCGTCTTCGGACTCGATCGTTTCGTCGGTCACATACGTCCGATAGACGGGGAACGACGCGAGCACTTCGGTGAGGGCGTCGCGCAAAACGTTATAGGTGTAGTCGTTGGACCGCCGATCCATGCCGGCGATCCGATCGAGCATCGTTGCGAGCACCTCGAGTTCGCTCGCGAGCGATGACCGCATGATATCTTTCTTCGCGCGATAGGCGAACTGATCGAAATTGGTCGCGATACCGGCGAACTGCCGATAGATGCGGTCGAATGCGATCTCGGATCCGGCATCGACGAAGAGCCCGTTGACGACGTTCATGAAATCGTAGCCGGTCGTTCCGGCGATCGGCCAATCGGAGCGCAGCGTTTCGAAGCGCGCGAGAATTTTCTCGACGACCAAATATTGCTTCTGACCGAGCGCCTCCGCACGATCGGAAAGGAACGTACAATAACCGCCCGGATTGAAAAGTCCATCGACGTGATCGATGCGTAGTCCCTGAATTCGTCCCGACGCGATGAGATCGAAGACGAGCCGATGTGTCTGGCCCAGAACCTCGGCGTCTTCCACGCGCAAGCCCGCGAGATCGTTGATATCGAAGAAGCGACGATAGTTGATTTCGTCGGCCGAGACGCGCCAGTATGCGAGGCGAAAATTCTGCTGCGATAAGAGCGCGTCGAGGCGGTCGATCGCGGCGGCATCGTTGCCGGTCATAAAGGTCTCGAGAGCCGCTTCGATCGCCGCGACGACGGCCGGGTCGCGAGCGATGATCGCGAGCTCGGTTTTGAGTTCGCGCGCGCGATCGTGCGATGCCGACGCGAATTCTGCCGCGAGCGCGCGCAGCGACCACGCATCGCCCGTCGCGCAATCGACAGCGAGCGCGAGGACGGCCGCATACGATGACGTCGAGAGGGGAAAGCGACTCTCGAAATACGCGATCGCAAAGCTACCGGTTTGCGCATCGAACGTCGGCACGAGCTCGCCCCGTTCGAGTACGCGCCCGTAGTAATCGCCGAGGAACGGCACGAGCACTTTGCCGCGCATCTCGCTACGCAGTGGCGCCCAGTCGATATCGAAATATTTCGCGTATTGCGACGCTTCGCCGACTTCGAGAACGTCCTGCCACCACGGATTCTCACCGCCACCGATGCCCATGTGATTCGGCACGAAATCTAAGAGATGCCCGAGGCCCGCGGCCTGCGCCGCATCGATCATCGCCGCATGATCGTCCGCCGTGCCGATTTCGGGGTTGAGCCGATTGGGATCGACGACATCGTACCCGTGCGTGCTGCCCGGGCGCGCGCGTAAATACGGGGACGCGTAGATGTGCCCGATTCCCAATGCGGCGAGATACGGTACGATCGCGCGCGCGTCGTCGAAGCGAAACGACGGCGCGAACTGCAGTCGATACGTGGAGAGCGGGACGTGCGAGATCAATCGATCGTCCACCGCACGCTCCACGGCGGCGCGATGCCGTCGGCAAAAGTGGGATCGTGCGTGGAGAAGACGACGTAGCCTTTGGGACTTGCCGAGAATCCGGCTTGCGCCGTTTCTCCGAGATTCGTTTCGAGCGCGAGCGAGCTCCCGTCGTCGAGGCGCCACCGCGCGCGGAGACCGAATTCACCGATGGCGGTGTAATCGGCATCGATGCCGCACGCATGCGCGCTGCGCGGCGCGATCTCGGTCGCACGGATGCGTAAGAGATTGCGATAGTATGCGAGCCACGCATCGTGGGGTGGCGTCGATCGTTCGTCCCAGCGAAGGATGCTGCGCTCGAAGGTCTCGGGGGCACTGGGATCGGGGATTCGTTCGCGCATCGCGGCGTCGGCGAACGCGGTAAACGTGCCGAACTCGCTACGACGACCGGCCGTTACCGCGCGCGCGAGATCGGGTGCGAAATCGCAGAAAAACAAAAACGGCGTGCTCGCGCCCCATTCTTCGCCCATGAAGAGCAGCGGTACGGGCGGCGCGATGAGCAACGCCGCAACCACCGCGCGAACCGCGTATTCGGGCGCGAGCGCGGTGATGCGTTCGCCAAAGGGACGGTTGCCGATCTGATCGTGATTCTGCAGAAAGTTCACGAACGAAGCGTGTGCGAGATGTTCGCTCAAGCTTCCCCGACGTTTGCCGTTGCGGAAGCCCGAAGGCTCGCCCTGATAGGCGAAACCCTTCGTAAGCGTGCGACCCAGGAGCGCCGTCGTCGCGACGGCGTAATCGGCGTAGTATCCGTCCCGTTCTGCGGTTACCGCGACGTGAGCGGCATGGTGCGCGTCGTCGTTCCACTGCGCGCGAAACCCCGCCTCGAGAAGCCCGCTTTCGTTATCGTCGTTTTCGAGGACGAGGTGAACGGGGCGTGCGACACGGTCGTGCACGGTCGCCGCGAGTTCGCGTAAGAACGCGCGGTCGTCGCCATCGTGAATGGCGTGGACCGCGTCGAGCCGCAATCCGTCGAAGCGAAACTCTTCGAGCCAATAGATCGCATTTTCGATAAAAAACGTGCGGACGTGCGCGCGTTCGACGAGGTCGATCGCTGCGCCCCACGGCGTTTCGTGGCGGTCGGTGTAGAATTCGCGCGCGTACGCGTGGAGGTAGTTTCCTTCAGGACCGAAGTGATTGTAGACGACATCGAGATACACCGCGATGCCGAGCGCATGCGCGTGCGCGACGAGCGCCTTGAGATCGTCCGGTGTCCCGTATGCGTGCGCGGGAGCGTACAGCAAAACGCCGTCGTACCCCCAATTTCGCATGCCGGGCGCCTGCGCGAGTGGCATGAGTTCGATCGCGGTGATACCGAGGTCGACCAAGTGCGGGAGTTTCTCGGCGGCCGCGGCGTACGTGCCCTCGGGCGTGAACGTGCCGACGTGAATCTCGTAAAACACGTGCTCGTGCCACGCCCGCCCGTTCCAATCATCGTTGGGCCAAGCGAACGACGTGGGATCGACGACGACGCTCGCGCCGTGGGGTCCATCGGGATTGAATCGCGATGCGGGATCGGGGACGCGAAGGCCGTCGACGACGAATACATACCGCGACCCCGGTCGCGCGCGCGAATCGACGCATGCGAAAAATCCATCGGCTTCGCGCCGTAGCGGCAGGGGGGCGCCGTCGTCGAGCA
Organism: Rhodospirillales bacterium; assembly: GCA_025359485.1. GTDB lineage: Bacteria > Vulcanimicrobiota > Vulcanimicrobiia > Vulcanimicrobiales > Vulcanimicrobiaceae > JANYGA01. Next base: position 5,480 of record JANYGA010000161.1, read on the forward strand.
CGAGATCGACGTGCGACGCGCTCGGGGCATAGAGGCGAAAACGGACGCCGTCATGGGGCGTGAGCTCGGCACCGAAGGGCATCGCATGGGTGGAGGTCGGGGGCATCAATCCATTGCGTACCCGACCCGCCGCTTGCCAAACCGCCCGAGCGAGTTAGGTGGTGCTTCGCGTTCCCCGAGGGCGGAACGCGAGCGCCGCACCGTTCATGCAGTAGCGCAAGCCCGTGGGCTTGGGGCCGTCGTCGAAGACGTGGCCGAGATGGCCGCCGCATCGTCGGCAATGCACTTCGGCGCGCGTTTCGAAGAGCGAGGTATCGGTCGTCGTTTCGATTGCATTCGGCAGTGCCCGGTAAAAGCTCGGCCAGCCGGTACCGCTTTCGAATTTCGTCGAGGAATCGAATGTGGGGAGGGCGCAGCCCGCACAGGCGAACGTGCCGGGGCGGTGCTCGCGCAGCAGCGGACTCGACTCAGGCGATTCGGTCCCCGCGCGCCGCAAGATCGTGAACTGTTCGGGCGTAAGGCGCTTGCGCCACGCATCGTCGCTGAGCGCCACTTCGAAGGCGTGCGGGGCCGTTTCGGTCGCGGCGGCCGCGCGTCGGCTGGTTGCGAGCGCGGCTGTGGCCATCGCGGCGAGTCCGAGGATCGAGGTTGCGCGCGTCATCGGTGTTTGCATAGCATCGAGTATAACGACTGGCGTGCGCGCGCGGACGTGGGGCGGCTTACGAAAAGCATTTGCTCGCGCACGGCGCGAAGCGGCGGCGCATGAGCGAATCCGTCGTCCTCGCGGCGCAAGAAGGCGCCGTCCTGACCATCACCTTGAATCGGCCGGAGAAGATCAACGCCTTTAACGATGCGATGGCGACCGAGCTCTTGGCGGCACTCGATCGCGGGGCTGCCGACACGAGCGTGCGCGCGATCGTAATTTGCGGCGCGGGTCGTGGCTTCTCGTCGGGTCAGGATCTCGAAGCGTTCATGAAGTTGCAGATGCCCGGTGCCACGCGCGTCTCCGTGGCCGAACATTTGCGCAAGGGCTACAACAAGCTCGTGATGCGGATTCGCACGATCGAGAAGCCGATCGTCGCGTCGCTCGGCGGTATTGCCGCCGGCGTCGGGCTCTCGATCGCGCTCGCATGCGATCTGCGCATCGCGGGCGACGACGCGCAGCTCACGCTCGGCTTTGCGAAGATCGGCCTCATCCCCGACGGCGGCGCGAGCTTCATGCTCCCATTGCTTGCGGGCTTCGGGCGGGGACTCGAACTCGCGATGCTCAGCGACCGCATCGATGCCGCGGAAGCGCATCGACTCGGGCTCGTCAATCGCGTCGTACCGGCGGCCTCGCTCGTGTCGGAAACCGCGGCGTTCGCGCGACGTTTTGCGGAGGTCTCGCCGATTGCAGCCGGGCTCACGAAACGCGCTTTTAACGAAGCGATCATGCCGCAGTTTGCCGCTTGGCTCGATCGTGAAGCCGACATGCAAGAAGAAGCGGCCCTCGGCGGCGATCTCATGGAAGGCGTCGGCGCATTTCTTCAAAAGCGCAAGCCCGTATTCGCGGCGCGGTGAGCGACGATCTCTTCGATCTCACGGGGAAAGTCGCCGTCATCACGGGCTCGACGCGCGGGATCGGTCGGGGAATCGCGGAGCAATTCGCACGCCGTGGTGCCAGCGTCGTCATCTCGAGTCGTAAGGCCGATGCGTGCGATGACGTGCGCGATGCGATCGTTGCGGCCGGCGGTAGAGCGGCCGCGATTCCGTGCAATATTTCCGATAAGGCACAACTCGCTGCCCTCGTCGATGGCGCGGTCGCCGCATACGGCGGAATCGATATCGTCGTCTGCAACGCGGCGGTCAATCCGTACTTCGGTCCGCTTGCGAAGATCGCCGACGACCAATACGACAAGATCATGAATTCAAACGTGCGCTCGAACCTATGGCTCTGTAATATGGCGTTGCCACATGTCGCGGCGCGTGGCGGGGGCGCGTGCATTATTATTTCGAGTATCGCCGGCCTCAAAGGCTCGCGCATGCTCGGGGCCTACGGGCTATCGAAAGCTGCCGACTTCCAACTCGCGCGCAATCTCGCCGTCGAATGGGGCGAGCAGAACATTCGCGTGAACGCGATCGCTCCAGGCGTCATCAAAACTGACTTTGCTAAGGCACTGTACGAAGATCCGAAAATGGAAGCATTCGTGACGAAGCAGTATCCGATCGGGCGCCTGGGAGTCGTCGACGACGTCTCGGGTATCGCGGTCATGCTCGCTTCGCGCGCGGGTGAGTTCGTCTCGGGGCAAGGCATCGTCGTTGACGGCGGGACGACGATCGGCGGATTCGACTAGGGCCTCATATTGCCGTCGCCACGTTGCGAGAGTACGCTTTCCGGACGCCCGACAAGTTTTCTCCTCGTACGACGCTGCGGCGAGGAATGAACCTTCCGGACCCGAATGTCAGCAACACACTCCCACCAGAACGAGGACATACACGTTTATGGCCGCCTACAAAGCCCCACTTCGCGACTTTCAATTCCTGATCAACGAACTCGTCGATTTCGACGCGATTTCAAAGCTCCCGGGATATGAGGAAGTTGCGGACATCTCCGATGCCGTGCTCGAAGAAGCCGGAAACTTTGCGAGCAACGTGCTCGACCCGCTCAACGTCGTGGGCGACCGCGAAGGCGCGAAGTTTGCCGATGGCAACGTGACGATGCCCAAGGGCTTCAAGGCCGCCTACGAGCAATTTGCAGGCGCCGGCTGGGTCGGATTGCCGATGCCGACGGAGTACGGCGGGCAAGGCCTGCCGTGGCTCATGTCGACCGCGACGCTCGAAATGTGGAACGCCTCGAATCTCGGTTTCTCGCTCGGGCCGCTGCTCAACCAGGGCGCGATCGAAGCGATCTTGCTCGTCGGCACCGACGAACAGAAGAAAACGTACGTCCCCAATCTCGTCTCCGGTAAGTGGACCGGCACGATGGATCTCACCGAGCCCCAGGCCGGATCCGACCTCGCGCAAGTGCGTACGAAAGCCGTTCCGCAGGGCGACGGTTCGTATAAGCTTAGCGGCCAGAAGATCTACATCACCTACGGCGAGCACGACTACACCGAGAACATCATCCATCTTACGCTCGCGCGGACGCCGACGGCACCCGAAGGCGTCAAGGGTATCTCGCTCTTCATCACGCCGAAATTTCTCGTGAACGACGACGGTACGCTTGGGAAACGGAACGACATCTATTGCGCGGGCATCGAGCACAAGCTCGGCATCCACGCGTCGCCCACCACGACGATGAACTACGGCGAAAAAGAAGGCGGCGCGACCGCGTATCTCATCGGAGAAGAAAATCTCGGACTCAAGTACATGTTCATCATGATGAACGCTGCGCGTTTTTCCGTCGGCGTGCAGGGCTATGCGATCGCGGATCGCGCGTATCAAGCGGCACTCGATTACGCGAAAGAACGCGTTCAGTCAAAAGATGTCGCGGCTAAAGAGTGGACTCCGGTCCGCATCATCGAGCATCCCGACGTGCGTCGCATGCTGATGAACTGCAAGAGCCAGGTCGAAGCGATGCGCGCGGTCGGATTCTACGTTGCCGCGGCGCTCGATCACGAGCACGCCGATCCCGACGAAGCGAAGAAAAAAGAAGCGAACGCGATCGTCGAGTTCTTCACGCCGATCGTCAAGGGCTGGTCGACGGAAGTCGCGACGCAGGTCGTCTCCGAAGCGCTGCAAGTGTTCGGCGGCATGGGCTATGTCGAAGAGACCGGTGTGGGCCAATATTATCGCGACGTGCGTATCGCCCAGATCTACGAAGGCACGACGGGCATTCAGGGCAACGATATGCTCGGTCGTAAGTTCCTTAAGGATATGGGCAAGACCGCAACCAAGATCATGATGCAGATGCAAGCCACGGTCAAAGAGTGCTCCGAATCGGAGAACGAGCATGTCAAAGCGACGGGCGTCGAACTCGGTAAGGCCGTTGCTGCATTGCAAAAATCGTCGATGTGGCTCGGCGGCAACGCGATGAAGGATCTCCGTCAGACCTTCGCAGGCGCGGTGCCCTACCTCATGCTGTGGGGCTACGTGGCCGGCGGCTGGCAGATGGCACGTGCGGCGATCATCGCATCGAAGAAATCGGGCGACGCGTTCTACGACGCCAAAATCGTCACCGCGCGGTATTATGCCGACCACATCCTACCGAAGATCGTCGGCTACGAGCACGAGATCACCAGTGGCGGCGTCACGACGATGGCGCTTTCCGAAGCGGAATTCGACGTCGACCGCAAGGCGATGGCAATCGCGTAACACGGACTCGGTCGTACGAAATAAAAAGGACCGCTCGGCAACGAGCGGTCTTTTCTTCTCTCGTTACCATCACACGAATGTCGAGCGATTCGAAGCGGAAACCGACCGACATCGTTGGTTCGAGGCTTAACGCCGTCTCAAGCGCGCTACTCGCGCGCGGCTGCACGTGCGGTCGTCGTGGCTTGCACGTGCAGTCGGCGCGCGAAGGTCGCGTAGTCGGGCGTCGGCGCGAGCGGATGACCGATGAGATCGCCGAGGGTGTTGGATTCGATCGTCGTCGTGACGGCTTGCAACGACCACGGCTCGTGTCGAATGCGCGCGGTGAGCAGCTTCGATCCGCGCTGCGAATAAAAACGATATCGTTCGTGCAAGAATGCATCGAGCGAACCGGTCGTCGCCGTGCGGATCTCGCCATGCGGCGTGTAGGTCGCAGCGAGCGTTCCCGCAGCCGCGGCGCGCGTGTCGGCGCGCACGCTCGAATACGCGATCGTTCCATCGCGTTCGCTCGTTTCGATGCGCGCGTTGAAATACGGGAGCGCGGTAAGGACGCGCGCCGACTCGACGGCGATACGACTCGCGGCATCGAGGCTGAAAAACCACACGCCACGTTGCGCGCCCAAACTCACGTACGTGCGCAGATTGAGTTCGGGCACGCGTGCGAATCCCGGTAACGTCGGCGTAAATCTCGGGCGCACGTCGCTCATCCAAAACGGCACGACCGAGAGCCACGCATCTCCGTCGAAACGATCGAGCAGAACGGCCGGCGGCAGCGCCCGCGTGACGATCTCCGCATCCACACGCCAATGCATGAAGCAAACGTCGTGCCACCACATGTCGAGCAACCACGGCATCATGCGAGGAATCGCTCGGCTTCAGCTGGGGTTGGAATACGACATGCATCGCGCGTGCCGAAGATCGCGTAGCGATTGCGCGCGATCGATCGGTAGACGATATCGCGTATCGCTTCGGGTACGATCGCGAAGACGCTCGCGAACGACCACGGGGCGCCGAGCACCCGTGCGATGTGCAAGGTCGCGGCACTCCGCTCGAAGATGCGGTCGCCGTCGATGACGATGATGCTTGCCGGAACGGCCTCGGCCGTGCGGCCGAAACGGCCGAGGAGCTCGCGCGCGACATCGGATTGAAGTGAAGCGAAACGGAGCCGCGCGTCGCGATCGCGATCGATCATGAAGCGTACCGCGCCATCGCAGAGATTGCAGAGTCCGTCGAAAAGGACGATGATGGGAACTACAATCTGCGGGCTTCGCACCTCAGAAATTTCCGCTTGGGTCGTTGTCGCTCGATTCGCGTATCGCATCGAGAACACTCTGCGGGTCGGTCGGCTCCGCCATCGCCGCTGCCTGCGGATCGTGCCGATCGGCGATTTCGGGATGGTCGCTGCGCAATTCTTCGAGCAGAGCAATGACTTTGGCGAGTTTTTGTTCGTTCACGAGCGCCACTTGTAACGTGAGCTGCGCGCGTTCTTCGGCGAGCCGATCGAGGCGTCGTTGCGTCGAGAGAACGAGAATCGTGAGACACAGTGCGGTGAGCGAGACAGCACCTTGGAGCCAGTAAAATGGCGGCGCATCGACGACGGAAAGGTGCATCGACGGCGCTGAAACGTTCCCGATGATCCACACCGCCACGAAAACCAAAACGCTTCCGAGGAACGCGGGCCGACCGAGCGTCGAGACGAGTCGCTCGGCGAATCGGTCGCCCCGTGTAGCACCTCTCGCGTGTTGGGATTTTAATTCGACGATCGATTGGACGCTATCGCGAGCGTGTTGTGGAAGTGTCCCTTCCTCGTCGGAGCGCGATTGCGAAGTCTGCACGCTAGCCCTTTGCACGCCATGCGCGTGGGGCTCCCCCTCCGCGCATGGCAGGCATCATGGTTTGGCGCGGCGGCGCCGGGTACGTTCGCTTATTGGTTTGGGTGGGCGCGATCGAACTGGAGGGCTTGCTGCAGTTCGCCTTCGGCTTGGTTGAGCAGATTGACGGCAGAGGCGCGGTGGCCGCCGTAATCGCGCTGATCGCGGTTGAGGTCGGCGATGACGCGACGCAGACGGCGCTCGACGAACGCGATATCCCGTTTGCTGCCGCGTTCGCCGCGGAGCTCTTGCGTCATCGCACCGTGTTGGCCGGTTTGATTGACGTTCTGTGCGGAGGCTTGCGACGTAAAGGCGGCACCCGCACCGAATCCGAGGACCGTGAGGGCGAGCGTTGCGATTCCACGACGGAGAAACATAAGATACTCCTTGACCGACGAGCGTGCGCCGGCGGGTGATGAAGACGATATGGCGATCTTACGCATCGGCGACTCCGAGCGTAACCATCGCGCTGGAAGTCTCATCGCATCTTCAGGTTGCTCTAATGCACGCTTCATCTCGGCGGGTCCGTCGACGATCGCATCGAACGATGCCGACAAGTAAGATTTGGTCATCGATCTACCAAATGAAATGGGCCGGTTTACTTCAGCCTCGTACCAATTATTTCAGGGCATCTATATGGTGAAGCCATGGACGATCCAGCGACGAACCCAAGTGGGAACGAGCATGCGGCGGTTCACGAAGCGCTTCTTCCGAATGTAACGTCGCAAGCGCTCGTCGCGTTGCTGGCGCAGGCGCCGCTCGAATCGCGCTGGATGATCGTCGAATGCAATGCCGATTATCCCGAAGGGATGCGCGCGGCACGGGCGATCGTCCGGCAAAGCGTGCAGGGCGTCGCGGGAGATGCCGCGCTCGCGCGCGACGACGCCGACGCCATCACGAACTACGTTTACGTCAAGCTCAACGAGACGCAGCTCAAAATCGTGCTCGCTACGGATGGCGCAAACGCCATGAGCTCCTCGGTGATGCGAGCGGACCCAACGCAGACGACCGACGCGCTCGCCAAAACGCCGCCGCCGGCGCCGCATCGCATGCTCCGAGCGATCCGCCGTGTGTGGAATTCAAACGCCCTCAAAAGGCTCGCGATCGAATCGATTCGGACGGTCAAAGCCGATGCCGCACATTCGTCGTTCATGGCGCTGGGTGAAGATATCGTTTGGGCCGTGCTCGATTCCGGCGTCGACGGCTCGCACCCGCATTTCACGACGCACGACAACCTGCTCAGAACGCAACCGCTGTTGCCGAAAAATTTCTCACCGACGTCGACGGCGGATCCGTTGACCGATCCCGATGGGCACGGGACGCACGTCGCGGGGATCATTGCCGGGCAGTGCGATCCCAAAGCGTCGACCCTCGCGGCGGTTCAAGCCATCGCCGAAGATGGAACGCCCAACGAATTTCATTTGCTCGACGTGACGTCGATTCGCGGCATGGCTCCGAAATGCAAGATTCTGAGCCTGCGGATCTTCGATGATGCGGGCGATGGCGACGATATCGCCGCGATACAAGCGCTCGAGTACGTGTTGGAACTCAATGCGTACGGAGCTCATCCGCGCGTTCACGGCGTCAACCTCAGTGCGGGATATCTTCCCGATCCCGAAACGTACGGCGTCGGACATTCACCGCTCTGTCGCACGATCGATCGGCTCGTTCGCAGCGGCGTGGTCGTGGTGTGCGCGGCCGGTAATTTCGGCTGGACTCCCGGATCGACCGACGCGAACGGAATGGTCCAACCCGGGCAGTCGGGTGCGCTTGCAAGCATCGCCGATCCCGGCAACGCCAGCCTCGCCATTACGGTCGGCTCGACGCATCGCGTGAAACCGCACACCTATGGCGTGTCGTTTTTTTCATCGAAAGGGCCGACCGTCGACGGACGGATGAAGCCCGATATCGTGGCGCCTGGCGAGCGCATCATTTCGTGTGCGACCGGAACGCTCAAGAAAAAAGTTCTGGGATATCTCCCCGCGCCCAACGATGGTGTCGTGCGGGAATTTACGTATGCGGAAGATAGTGGGACGAGTATGTCGGCGCCGCACGTCAGTGGCATCATCGCCGCATTTTTGTCGGTGCGCCGCGAATTCATCGGCGAGCCCGAACGCGTGCTCGAGATCGTCCGCGCATCGGCGATCGATCTGCGGCGCGATCCGCACATGCAGGGCGCGGGACTCGTCGACCTATTTGGTATGTTGCAGGGCGCTTAACGAAGGAGTCGATCATGACGAACTACGGACCGTATGCCGCATTCGATGTCGAGTTCGATACCGGTGGCCATCCCGTCAATCCCGCGCAGCAAGCAGAAGCGCTCGAATTTCTCACGACCGATGGAAATGGCAAATCCATCGGCAATGTCTTCGTAATCGCCCACGGCTGGAACAACGATATTGCGGAAGCCCGCGACCTCTATCACCGTTTCTTCGACTCATTCGCAAAGGTAGCGGCGACGCATGGCAAATCGCCGAAAAATTACGCGGTGCTCGCTCTCTTATGGCCGTCGAAAAAGTTTGCGGATACGGCGCTGATCCCGGGTGGGGCGGCCGCGACGGGCGACCCCCTCGATGCGCAGCTCAACGCACAGCTCGATCTCTTCACATCGATGTAT
>JANYGA010000183.1 GCA_025359485.1 Rhodospirillales bacterium
TCGACAAGAGCGACGTCAACGCGTACCAGTTCCGCAACGACACGGGCGGCATCGGCCGCAACTTCCAACCGACGTTCGGTCTCGAAGCCGTCGTTAAATTCCCGTAGGAATCGAAGCCGCGCGATAACCGCGCGGTAGCACGCGTACGGCGCCGTCGACGACCACGCGGTCGAAGGCGACGCCGTATGCGTTTTCCAGGATCTCCGGATCGAGTGCGATCTCCGGTGGCGCGAACGCCAAGAGCCGACCGTTGCCGAAGACGGCGACGCGATCGGCGATCATCGCGGCTTCGTTGAGATCGTGCAAGACGACGAATGCCGTCGTCGCACCGTGCGCGATGCCGCGCATGAGGCAAAGCACGTCGAGGGCGTACCGCGGATCGAGATGCGCCGTCGGTTCGTCGAGTAAGACGACGCGCGCGTCTTGCGCGAGTGCGAGTGCGAGCCACACGCGCTGGCGTTCGCCCGACGAGAGCGATTCGAAGCGCCGATCCGCAAGCCGGTCGAGTTCGGCGCGTTCGAGTGCGGCGAGCGTCGCGCGGCGATCGTCGTCGGACTCGCTCCAGTCCCACCCCGCGCGGTACGAAAAGCGTCCGGCCGCGACGACGTCGCGAACGCTCGCACCGTAGGCGTGCTCCCCGTCGCCCGTCGCGAGCGCGACCGCGCGCGCACGGTCGCGTCCCGAAAGCGCGCGTACGGCGATGCCGTCGATTGCGATGTCGCCCGATGCGACGGCATCGAAGCCCGCGATCGCACGCAACAGCGTCGATTTACCGACGCCGTTTGGCCCGACGATTGCGATGAGCTCGCCCGGTAAGACGTCGAGATCGAAGTTCTCGAGAAGGGTTCGCGCGCCGATTGCGATGCGCACGTTGCGAAGACTTACGTGCCCCACAAGCGCGCACCGTCGGCCGATTTGGTATAGAGGTAAAGGAACGTGGGCACGCCGACGAACGCCAGAACCACCCCGAGCGGCACCTCCGTCGGCTGGGCGATCGATCGTGCGACGGCATCGGCGAGCGGGACGAGTGCGGCGCCGAGCAATGCGGATGCCGAGAGTGACGCGCGTGCGTCGGTGCCGGCGAGGCGGCGCGCGACGTGCGGGACGATGAGCCCGACGAAGCCCACCACCCCCGCAAGGGCGACGGCTGCGGCTGCGAGCAACGTGGCGGCCGCGAGCACGAGCCACTGCGTGCGCACGACATCGACACCGACGGCGCGCGCGACCGTCGTTCCGAGGCGCATCGCATTGAGCGACGGTACGGCGAGTGCCGCGCAGATGAGGCCGACGACCGCATAGGGCAGCGTCGTGACGAGTTCCGCGTAGCCGCGATTGGCGAGCGAGCCCGCGAGCCACGCGAGAACGGCGTCGCCGCTGCCGCGGCCAAGGCGCACGAGTACAAGGGTGACGATCGCTCCGAAGAGCGCCGAGAGCGAGACGCCCGCGAGGATGAGCCGCTCGACGTCGAGCCCACCGCGACGGCGTGCGAGGAAGGCGACGAAGAGTGCCGTCGCGAGGCCGGCCGCGAAGCCGATGCCCGGAATGAGCGGCGCTGCCGCACCGACGGCGACCGCAATTGCGATCGCAGCACCCGCGCCCGCGCTCACGCCCGTGAGAAACGGATCGACGAGGGGATTGCGCAAGAGGCCTTGGAGCAAGACGCCCGACATCGCGAGCGCCGCGCCGACGAATGCCGCGCCGAGAACGCGCGGAACGCGAAGCGTCCAGACGATCGTCGCGGCATCGGTCGTCGCGTGCGGATGGAAGAGCGCTCGAAGGACTTCCGCCGGTGCGAGCGCGGAGCCGCCGACGAAGAGGCCGATCGTGCACGCACACGCGACGAGCGCGACGAGTGCCGACCACCGAGCGATCATGGCGACGCGCTTAGGGTCGACAGGCTCGCGTCCCTTGCGCGCGCAAGCGCGACGCGTGTCGCTGATCTTCGTGACGGGGCCCGTGCGTTCGGGCAAGAGTCGTTTTGCCGAACGGCTCGCAATCGATGCTGGTGGCGACGTGCTCTACGTTGCGACGGCGCGCGCCGATCCCAACGACGCCGAATGGTCCGCACGCATCGCACACCATGCCGCGCGCCGTCCGCGCGACTGGCGTATTATCGAGACCGCCGCATCGCCCTCGATCGAGCTGGCCGAACTTTTCGGCACTGCGACGACGACGCAAACGTTAGTTGTCGATTCGCTCGGCACGTGGCTCGCCGATCGCATGTCGACGCGTTTCGAACGCGGTAGCGAGCGCGAAGCGACCGATGAAGACGCACTCGATGCGGAGATCGACGCGGTCGTTGCGGCCGCGCTCGCGACGCGCGCTCGGGCGATCGTCGTGGGAGAAGAAGTCGGATGGGGCCTCGTGCCGCCGTACCGCTCGGGACGCGTTTTTCGCGACGTTCTCGGGCGCGCGCAACAACGGCTCGCGACGCGCGCCGATGCGGCGTATCTCGTGGTCGCGGGGCGCGCGCTCGATCTCTCGGTCGGCCGCATCGTCGAGTAAATCGAAAGCGACACGTCCGCGAACCCCCGGGGGCAAGCACGCACCGACTCGAAGATGCGTGAAATGTCCTTCGTTCGGATCACCTCCGCGCTCGTCGCGTTGCTCGCCGCGTCGCTTTTCGCAATCGCGCAGGTGCGCGCGGCGACGCCCGCGGCCGCGCAGCGCATCGTTTCCCTGATGCCTTCCCTCACGGAAGACCTCTTCGCGATCGGCGCGGGATCGCGCGTCGTCGGCGTCTCGCAATTTACGGATTTTCCGGCGGCTGCGACGCGTTTGCCCGCGGTCGCGTCGTTCACATCGGTCGATGCCGAGCGGATCGCTCGACTCCATCCCGATCTCGTCGTCGGTATACCGTCGCAAGCTTTGCTCGTCGGCGATCTCCGTCGCTTGGGGCTACGCGTCGAATTCATCGCAGACGACTCGTTCGACGATCTCTTCGCCTCACTCACGCGCTTGGGCATGCTCACGGGACGCGAACCGCAAGCGCGCGCGCTCGCCGACCGATTGCGCGCGCGCACGGCGCAACTCGTGCGCGGCGTTCCGGCGCAACCGCGGCCGCGGACGTTCGTGACGCTCGGCGTCGCGCCGATTTTCACCGTCGGCGACGGCTCCTATATCGCGCATCTCATCGCGCTCGCCGGTGGCCGTAACGCGAGCGGCATCGCGACGCCGTACGCTCGGTACAGTCCTGAAGCATTGCTCGCAGCACAACCCGATGCGATCGTTGCCGATAAGACGAGCGGTATCGATCGCGTGCTCGGGCGACCGCCGTGGAACGCGTTGCGTGCCGTGCGCGACGGTCGCGTCTACGTTCTCGCCGACGCGGCGATTCTCGAGCGCCCCGGCCCGCGGTACAACGACGGTCTCGCGTGGCTCATCGCACGATTGCACGACCGTGGCTCGCGGTAGCGTCGCGGCGGCCGCGCCCGCCGAGAAAGCACTCGTCGTCGCCGTGGATCTGCGCGATCCCAAACGTCCGCTCGAACCCGAGCTCGCCGAATTCGAAGCGCTCATTGAGGCCGCGGGCGCGACGCTCGTGGGGCGCATGGTGCAGCGTCTCGATCGCGTCGATCCGGGCTCGCTTGTGGGAAGCGGGAAGGCCGCGGAGATCGCGGAGCGCGCGAACGAACTCGGCGCGACGAAGATCTTCGTCTTCAACGATTTGCGGCCTCGTCAACGCAATAATCTCGAGAGCGCGATTCCGCTGCCGATCGTCGATCGCACGATGGTGATCCTCGATATCTTCGCGCAACGCGCGCGCAGCCGCGAAGGCAAATTGCAGGTCGAACTCGCGCAACTCCGTTTTCGCCAAGCGAATCTCATCGGTTCGAGCGCATCGCTCTCGCGACTCGGCGGTGGTGTCGGAACGCGTGGCCCCGGTGAAACCAAGCTCGAAGTCGATCGCCGCAAGATTCAGGCACGCGTCTCGCTCTTGCGCGATCAACTCGACGACGTATCGCGCGCGCGCGTCACGCGGCGCGCACCTGAGGGTGCGTTGCCGCTCGTCGCGCTCGTCGGCTACACGAACGTCGGCAAGTCGTCGCTGCTCAATCGACTCTCGCACGCGACGAACGACGCGGCGTTCGTCGCGAATCAACCCTTCGCGACACTCGATCCGACGCTACGGCGCGTTTATCTTTCGGCCGAACGCAACGTGCGTCTCGCCGATACCGTCGGGTTCATCACCGAGCTTCCGAAAGAACTCGTTGCGGCGTTTCGTGCGACGCTCGAAGAATTACAACTCGCGCGCGTGCTCGTCCACGTCCTCGATGCATCCAATCCCGATTGGCCGCGTCAGCGTGCGAGCGTCGAGACGATCTTGCGCGAACTCGAACTCGATACGAAACCCGTCGTGATCGCGTTCAATAAGTGTGACGCCGTCGCGACGGAACTACCGCCCGGTGCGATTGCGATCAGTGCGAAGACGGGTGTCGGGCTCGACGCGTTGCGCGCGGCGATCGTCGGGTATCTCGACGTCCCCTCGGTCGCGTGATCTCGCGCGCCGTCGCGAGCGTCGTTCTCGTCGTGGCGTTCGCCGGCTGCGCGGCGCGCGCGCAAGCACCGGTGGGCGATCCCTTCGTCCGCGCGTTTCGTGCGCTGCGACCGGCCGTCGTGCTCTTCACGATGAAGATCGGAAGTGAAGACAAGCACCATCCCGGTCGCTTCGACGATGCCTATGGAAGCGGTATCGTCGTCGCGAGCGACGCGACGGGCAGCGACGTGCTCTCCGCCGAGCACGTCGTGCATGGGGCGCGCGATTTGCGCGTGACACTCGACGAACGACGCTCGGTGCGCGCGCGTGTCGTCGCGGTCGATGCGAAGAACGATCTCGCGCTCGTCCGCATCGACGTGCCGGGGCGGATCGTCGCGCGTTTGGGCCGCGCGCGCGACGTCGAACCCGGAACCGCGGTCGGTATCGCGGGGTACCCGATTCCCGATGCATTTTCCGACGAGCATCTCGGTGTGAAAACGTCGGTCTATGCGGGTCGCGTGTCGAGTCAACGTTCCGATTCGCTCGAACTCGATCTGCCCGTGATTCCTGGTGAGAGCGGAGGCCCGGTCTTCGATGCATCGACGGGTGTCGTGATCGCGCTCGGTGAGTCGCGCTTCGACGATGAAAAGGCGATCGGTTTCGGCATCCCGATCGAGGTCGCCGAGCATTTTCTCACGAGCAAACGCATCGCGTTCCAGTCCGCTCCATAAGAATCGCTTTACACAGACTTAACCCAGACTTCGTATTGTGATGTAGTTCTCTTCGTGATTCCAAGGAGTCTGCATTGCATTCGACTCGCGCGCGCTCTCTGAGCGCTCTTTTAGGTATGGCGCTCCTCGCGCAGACCGGCATGGCCGCGTCGGCCGCGGGTAAAGGTCGCGCCGTCGTTGGCGGAACTTTCGCTGGCACTTCATTCTTGCCGACAGGCGTTTTCGTCACGCCGACCGCGGCACAAGGTTCGGCGCTTTACCGTCTGACGACGGGCCTGCGACCCGACGGCAATGCGGATGCGACCGACGCGTCGGCAACCGCACTGAGCCCCGATGGCAAGACGTTGATCGTCATGACCACGGGATATAATACGAATTTTAACAATCAGCAGACGGGCGCGCCGTTCTCTTTTAAGATTCCCGATCCGGTAACGGGTGTGGCTACGACCGTCACGACGCCGAATTCCGAATGGGTCTTCGTTTACGACGTTACGGGTAACACGCCGCAGCGCACGCAACTCTTCTCGATCCCCAACACGTACGCGGGCCTCGTTTGGGCGCCGAATGGGAAAAATTTTTACGTCTCGGGCGGCATCGACGACCGCATTCTCGCGTATGCGAAAATCGACGGCTCGCCGGCGACGTTCGCGATCAGCGCCCCGGCCATCATCCTCAATCATAATGCGAACGACACGGCGCCGATTCCCGACTATCACGGTGGCGTCTTACGCGGTACGGCCGCGGCGAAAAATACCAACAACGCGCTTGCGACGGGCGCCGTCGCCGCGGGCCTCGCGATCAGTCGCGACGGTAAGACGCTCGTGGTCGCAAACTTCGAAGACGATTCGATTTCGATCGTCGATACCGCCTCGCGGAGCGTGACGCGCGAAGTCGCGTTCGCACCGCCTGGATCCGGCCTCGCACGTGGCGAGTTCCCCTTTGGCGTCGCGGTCGTCAGTGACGAAAGCGGCAAGGCGAAGACGGCATATGTTTCGAGCATGCGCGACAGCCACGTCCTCGCCGTCGATCTCGCCGGCAACGCGAAACCCGTCGTCATTCCGGTCGGTAGCGGCCCGAACGCCGTTACGCTCTCGCCCGATGGTACGCGACTCTACGTCGCCGACGGCAATAGCGACGATATCGCGGTCGTCGACACGCAGAAGAACGCGACGATCGCGGTCATCTCACTCGGCGGCGTTTTCAAAGGACGCAATCCCAACGGCCTAACGCTCTCGCGCGGTGGCGAACGACTCTACGTCACGCTCGGTGGTGAAAACTCCGTCGCCGTCATCGATCTCGGTCGCGGACGTCTCGTCGGCAAGATTCCGACGGCGTGGTATCCCACGGGTGTCGCGGTCGCCAGAGAGCGTGCCCGGTCCCAATCCGACCAATCCCACCGACCCGCAGCGCAACACGAGCTTCGGGTTGCAGAACCCTACGGGACTGAACCAATATGGCTGGGCGATCGAAAAGGCGGGCCTCGCCGTCGTGCCGATGCCGAACGACAACGCGCTCGCTTCGCTCACGCAGACGGTCGATGCCAATAACGGCACCGCCGCGTCAAACGAGGGCGGCCGCGAAGATCAACTCCGCCGTCGTAACGATGACGATCGGAACAACCGCATCGACCACGTGATCTATATCGTCAAAGAGAACCGCACGTACGATCAGGTTTTGGGCGATCTTCGCAACAACGCCAATGGCGATCCGCGCCTGACCGTGTTCCCGGAGCCGATCACACCGAACCATCACGCGCTCGCACGCGGTTTCGTTACCCTCGATAATTTCTACGACCCCGGTGAGTCAAGCGGCGTCGGTTGGAAGTGGAGCACGGGCGGCCAAACCAACGATTACGTCGAGCGGACGCAAGCCGCGCTTTACGGCAACGCCAATTTCAACGGGCTCACCTACGACTCGCCGACCCGAGCGGCTCGTCGTCGATCCTTCCCGGCCCGCGCGATCCTGCATCGTACGAAGGCGACGGCGATCTCGATCGCAACACCGTCGGCGGTTACATTTGGGACGAAGCGCTTCGCCGCGGGCTCACCGTGCGCAACTATGGGTTCTACGCGGATCTCACGTGCTACAGCAAGGGCACGCCCGGTTTCATTCCGATCGTCCGCAACGCCTTCGCGCAAAACGCTCCCCAGGAAGTCGTGACGAAAATCGACCTGGCGCGCAATAGCGATCCGTACTATCGCGGCTACGATAACGCCACGCCCGATACGTTCCGTTACGAAGAATGGGCACGCGAATTCGACGGCTACGTTAAGAACAAAAACTTACCGAATCTCGAAACGATCCGCATCATGCACGATCACTTCGGCAAGTTCTCCTCGGCCGTCGCCGGACTCAACACGCCCGCGCTGCAGATGGCCGATAACGACTACGCGCTCGGAAAGATCGTCGAACGCGTCTCGCATTCGCCCTACTGGAAGCACACGGCGATCTTCGTGCTCGAAGACGATCCGCAGGACGGTCCCGATCACGTCGACATGCATCGCTCGGTCGCGCTCGTCGCGGGACCCTCGATCCGCCGTGGTGCCGTCGTCCACGACGACTACACGACCGTCAACGTGTTGCGCACGATCGAAGATCTGCTCCGGCTTCGGCCACTGGGATTCTACGATCACAA
>JANYGA010000109.1 GCA_025359485.1 Rhodospirillales bacterium
CTCGATCTCGGCGTCACCTTTTTCGATACGGCCGAGGTCTACGGCCCCTTTCACAACGAGGAATTGCTCGGTAAAGCCCTGCGCGGTCGTCGCGACGGCGTCGTCGTCGCTACCAAATTTGGTTTTAAGATCGATGCTTCACAAGATCGCAAGATCACCGGTGTCGACGGTTCGCCTGAGAACGTGCGGCGCGTTGCCGACGCGTCGCTCGCGCGGCTGGGTCTCGAGACGATCGATCTTTTTTACCAGCACCGTCGCGATCCCAACGTGCCGATCGAAGAGACCGTCGGCGCGCTCGCCGAACTCGTAAAGGCCGGAAAGATTCGCGCGATCGGTCTCTCCGAAGTCGGACCCGCAACGATCCGACGCGCGCACGCCGTGCATCCGATCGCCGCGTTGCAGAGCGAATACTCACTTTGGGAACGCGGACTCGAAACCGATATTCTCCCGACGCTGCGCGAACTCGGGATCGCGCTCGTGCCGTTTAGTCCGCTCGGGCGCGGCTTTCTCACCGGAACCGTCGCCAGCAACGCGGCGTTGCCCGATGACGACTTTCGCAAGAACGATCCGCGATTCGCGGCGGAAAACGCCGACCGCAATGCCGAGATCGTCGGAGTCGTGCGCGAAATCGCCGTGCGATACCACGCGACCCTCGCGCAGATCGCGCTCGCCTGGGTGCTCGCGCAAGGCGACGATATGATCCCGATTCCCGGCACGAAGCGCCAAAAATATCTCGAAGAAAATATCGCCGCCGCCGCGATCGTACTCGAACCAGGCGATCTCAGCGCACTCGGTGCGCTTGCCTCGCGCACGGCGGGCCCGCGCTATAACGCGGCGATGATGTCGATGGTCGAGCGGTAGCTTGTCGGCGGGGCCGGCGTCAGAAGATCTGCAGCGTGTTGAGCACGCTGTGGATCCTCTCGGCGTCACGACCCGCCTCCGCCTTCACCTTCGCGTCGCGGCCACATCGCATCTCGAGTTTCGCCATATTCATGAGCGCTTGCGCGTGTTCGCTCGCCATCGCAAGATAGGTCGCGTCGGTATCGGTGGCATCGTGGGCCTTCATGGCGGAGGTCGGCATCATTCCGGCGCTCATCGTTTTCGCCGCATCGGCGCACGAGACGACGGCAGCGCTCGTAGCGGCAGCGAGGTGCGACTCCGCACGTGCCGCGAGTGGCGCGACCGCGGAGCACGTGATGGCCACGGCTGCGAAAATGGCGAAGGGGCGCGGGGTCAAACGGCAGACGATCATGATGGTGCTCCTCGGAAGCGAAGATGAGTGCGACGTGTTCGAGTATGGCACGCAGATGCGCGCGCGTCCGTTAGCGTGCTTACACCGGAGTTTTATGTAACGGAGCGACCCGATGACGCTAGCCTTTCTCATTTTTCTGTCGCTTCAACGCTTGAGCGAATTGGTGATCGCGAAGAGAAATACGCAGCAATTACTCCTCGCCGGTGCATATGAAGTGGGAGCGGACCACTATCCGGTCATGGTCGCACTGCATGCGTCGTGGCTCGCATCGCTCTGGTGGTTCGGTCACGATCGAGCGTTATCGATTCCATTCGTCGTCGCGTTCGTCGCTCTGCAACTGGGCCGCGTCTGGGTGATCGCGACGCTCGGACGACGTTGGACCACACGCATCATCATCGTTCCCGGAGAACGTCCGGTCACGCGAGGGCCGTTCCGGTTCGTGCGCCACCCGAACTACCTCATCGTCGCGTTCGAACTACCCTGTGTGAGTCTCGCGCTCGGCCTCGTGTGGCACGCGCTGCTCTTCGGCGTGCTCAATCTGGCCATGCTGGCTTTGCGTATCCGCAGCGAGGATCGAGCGTTTGCGGTCGTAACGAACGCAGCGTAGGAACTCTTCCGCATATGGCACCGCAACCACGATCGTAAAGGTCACGATCGTCGCGACGAGGATGCGTCTTGAAATCGGTTTGCGTTTGAATCGAAACGAAAAGTCCGGTTTGGTCGGACCGATGCCAACGAGGGCTCGGGTGGCGTCGCCGTGCGCGATTGCCAAAAGCGAAAGTGCTGAGAATGGCAACAGTTCGAGCAACGCGTGCACGTGCTGTTCGAGCGGAACGATCGTTCGTCGGTCGTCCGCGTAAGAAACGTCCCATACCGTCATGCCGACGTGCGCGACGAGTGTCACGCCCATGAGCGCCACCACGCCCGAGTTGATTTCGAGCACGAGCCCTGCGAGAACCGCCGGCGCGGTGAGAGCGATCCCGAGGAGATGAAGACGCGATTCGTACGTACCGGTCGTGCCTTCGATGTTCGAACGACGGTGCAACAGATAATCCAATCCGCCGGCGGCCATCCATGCGGGCAAAACGACGCCGAGCACGTAGCGCTCCGCATCGTTCGCCGTTGCGTCGAACGCTTCGATCTCGCCGTCGTTGGGTCGCAACTCAAACGAGTGCATCAAACGGCATTCTCGAGTGCGACGTAACTTGCCGTAAACCCGGGACCCAGGGCGGTAACGATCGTCTTGAGCGGCAGACCACGGGCGATCGCACGTTCCAACACGAAAAATACCGTTGGGGCCGACATGTTACCGAAATCTCGCATGACCGAGCGTTCGTCATCGAGCGTCCCACTCGGCACTGACAAAGCCGCTTCGATGGATTCGAGGACCTTCGTTCCGCCGGGATGACAGACGAAGCGTCCGACGTCGTCGTGCGCGATCTCCAAACGCCCCAAGGCTTCGTCGAAACTCGCGCGATAACGTTGTTCGACGAATGCCGGCAGCGAGCGCGAGAGCATGACGCCGAGCCCGATGTCGTCCACATCCCAGCCCATGACGTCGAGTGTCTTCGGCCAAAGGTGTTCAGTTGCGCCGCAAAACGTCGCTATTCCGGGCAACCGAGGATCGCTCGAAATAATCGCGGCCGCCGCACCATCGCCGAAGAGCGCGGTCGCGATCACGTCGGCCTTGGTGAGGCGATCCGCTCGGAACGACAGCGTGCAGAGTTCGACGACGACGAGCAACACGGTCGTATCGGGGCGCGCTTGCGCGAGCCGCGATGCCGTGGCGAGTCCGGTCACGCCGCCCGCGCAACCCAGACCGAAGATTGGCGTACGCTCGACGTCGGAGCGAAAGCCCATGCGGGGAAGAAGCCGTGCCTCGAGGCTCGGTGTAAGAATTCCCGTCGATGACACCATAACGACGGCGTCGATGGCGGTCGCATCGAGCCGTGCGCTCTCGAGCGCTTTGCGCACGACCTCTTCAAAGAGCGCCGAGGCGCCGTCGAGATACGCGGCGGTCCGGTCGGGCCACCCATGCGTCTGCGTGAACCAGCTCTCCGGACACACCGAGTAACGCCGGTCGATCCCGGTCGACGCAAAGACGCCCGCCATGCGTTCGTATGCGGGAAGTCGCGATCCAAAGATCGCGCGCGAGGCGGTCTCGGCCACGCGTTGCTCGATAACGAACGGCGGCACGGCGGTCGCGATGCTCAAGAGGCGGCTGGGATTGGAAAAACTACTGCGTTGGGGACGATTCACGTTTGGCTGCCTAACTTAACGTGGTTTTTATGTTTGAACGTAAACATCGCAAGTACTGATGTGCGCGAATCAACATTTCGAATCACGTGTCGACTTCTGTCGCATGTGACGAGCTCGTCGACTCGTCGGACCGTAGCAAGTGCGGTTTGTTATTGCAGAATATGCGATGTAGATTCGACGAGTAGCACCGCATCCACGAAGATGAGGTTGACGAAAAATGCATGGCACTCACTCGCAACCGTCGCGAAACTCGGCAACCGCTCACTGCGTTCCGTCGCACGTCGAGCTACGATCGACGTGCGCGTCCTACTTCACGCGAATGCCCGCACCGAAGCCGATCGCGTGATAGCGTGCCCCGCCGACGGGCGTGAACGACGTACCGTATTCGGCATCGAGTTCGAAATAATGCGAGAGTAATTTTTGGACGCCGAAATCGGTGAAAATGCGGCCACCCTGTGCGGGTCCGATCTTGGTTTGGCCGACGAACTCGACGAAAAATTGATACGCATTCGGGATCTGCGCCGTCACGACGACCGAGGGCAATGCAAATCCGTAGCGTTCGAAATGCGATGTGAGAGACGTGTAATTTCCAGCGGCCGAAACAAAGCCAAGCGTCGAGCCGATGCCGACCGCGGGACTGAGCGCGTAGGCGACATCGAAATTGAGTGTTTGGCTCGGACCACCCGTGGTAAAGCCGCCGGTGCCCGTAGCTGCGGTGTAGAGACCATCGACGGCGTACGTGAAGCGCCCCCGTTGCGGGAGTTCGATTTTGAAGCCGAGACCCACATCGCTGTATCCCGACGTCAACGTACCACCGCTCGACGAACGATTGAACGTCGGCGCGATGAGATCGAGTTCGATGCGATCGGCGATACCGACGCGTTGAAAACCTTGTCCGATGGTGGTCGTGACGCTTGGTGAATCGCCGCCCTGGACCTGATTCTGATAGCCATTTTCGAGGACGATCGAACCTTTGGGAACGGCGCAGGCGCTATAGCCGAACGTTGGCCGATCGAGCGTTGCGAGGAGGCGCGACGGCCCGCCGCACGGATCGTCCGTCGCGTCGGTAGCGACCGCGGACGGCGAGGCGACGGGCGCGTTCGATGCGGTCGGCTCGGGCGCAGCCCGAACGACGCACGGCATCATGCCGACGGCAAGCGTCATCACGATCGCGCAACGTCCGGCGGTGATAACGAAGGAGATGGGTGACAAACGATTCTCCACGAACGATCGCAAAAAAGGAGCAGATCGGATGAGGAGCCCCTGCGATCTCTTCTTCGTGCGAGATGGGTTCGCCATCTGCGAATATAAAAAAAAGCGTGATGAAGAACTCGGAGCCTAACGATCCCCGCCCATTCGCTCGCGTTGGTGCCCTTCCGACGTACGGCCCCGACCGCCCGATCCGCGTACGCCATATCGCACTCGAGTTGCACCCGGATCTCGATGCGAAGCGCGTCGATGCTGCGGCAACGTTGACCGTCGAAGCGATCGAAGACGGCGTTTCCGAGGTCTTACTCGATGCCGTCGACCTCGAGATACTCGGCGTGGATGCCGATGGCGAATCGCTCGGTTTCGTATCGCGCACGCGCTCGCTCGTCGTCGAATTCGCGCGCGAACTGCGTGCCGGCGAGACCATGACGTTCCGCGTGACGTACGCGGTCGTCGCACCGCGGCGCGGCATCTACGTCACGGGTCCCACCGCGGGCGAACCGCACAAACCGCGCCAGATGTGGACGCAGTGTCAACCATCCGATGCGCGCTATTGGGTTCCATGCCAAGACGCACCAGACGTCAAAGCGACCACGCACACGACGATCGTCGTCCGCAAAGGGCTCTTCGCGCTCGGAAACGGCGCGCTTCTCGAACGTCGTGACGACGGCGACATGACGCATTTCGTTTACGACCAAACGATCGCGCATGCGGCGTATCTCTTAACGATGGTCGTCGGCGATTTCGAAGAGGTCGACCAACCCGGCGCGAGCGTTCCCGTGTCGTATTACGTCGCGAAGGGTCGCGGCGACGAAGGCGAGCGAAGTTTCGGTGCGACGCCCGCGATGGTCGAAGCACTCGAAGCGTTCACGGGCACGCCGTATCCCTTCGCGCGCTATTCGCAGATCGCCGTCGCCGATTTCATGATGGGCGGCATGGAGAACACGACGGCCACGACGCAGACCGATCTCACGCTCCACGACGAACGCGCACATCTCGATTACACGAGCGATTGGCTCGTCGCCCACGAGCTCGCACACCAATGGTTCGGCGATCTGCTCACCACGCGTGATTGGTCGCATGCGTGGCTCAACGAAGGCTTCGCGACGTATTGCGAATTCGTTTGGTGGGAAGTCTCACGCGGCTACGACGAGCACGCGTACTACGTCTTCGAAGCCGTCGCTGCGTATCTCGTGGAAGAAGCCGGGCGATACCGCCGCTCGATCGTCGCGAACGTCTACATCGATCCATCGGAACTCTTCGATCGCCACCTCTACAAAAAGGGTGGTGCCGTCTTGCACATGCTGCGCGGAACCCTCGGCGACGCGCCGTTTCGGAAAGCCATCGCACGATACGTCGCCGACAATGCCGGTCATTCGGTCGAAACGATCGATCTCGTCCGCGCGATCGAACGCGCGACCGGCCGCAACATGCGTGCGTTTTTCGATCGGTGGGTCTTGGCTTCTGGCCATCCGGTGCTCGAATACACCTATCGGTACGATCGCCACGAACGCGTTGCCGTCGTAACGATCGCGCAAACGCAACGGATCACGGACGAGCATCCCGCCTTCACGTTCGACGTCGTCGTCGGGGTCGTCTTCGACGCACCGGCGACGCTCGCGCGCGACGCGGGTCACGGGCCACTCCCGGGTGAGCGCCGCGTGCGCGCGCGTGTCGATGGCCTCGAGCGCACGATCACGATCCCGTGCGATCGCGAACCCGCCTTCGTCCGCATCGATCCCGGCGCGTTCGTGCTTTGCGATGCGACGTATGCGCTCGGCGTCGACGTTCACATCGCGATCCTCGAAAGCGAACCCGACGTCGTCGCGCGCATCGGCGCCGCTCGCGCTCTCGCGCGCGATGGCTCGCACCGTGCCTTCAACGCGCTCGCGCGGGCGATCGAACACGATCCGTTCTGGGGCGTGGCGGCCGAGATCGCGACGGCGCTCGGTTCGACCAGCGCGCCACGCGCGCGAACGATCCTCATCGCAGCAGCCGCACACGCGCATCCCAAAGTTCGCCGTTCCGTTGCCGCGGCGCTCGGCGCGTTCGTATCGACCTCGCAGACGGCGCGAGCGCTGGCCGGACTCACGGCCGACGCGTCATATTTCGTCGTCGCCGAAGCCTACGCGAGCATCGGTCGTTCGCGCGCTTCGGACGCCTTCGCAACGCTCGAGGCTGCGCTCGCGCGGCCGTCGTGGCAGGAGACGATCGCAGCCGGTGCGCTCCGCGGACTCGCCGATCTCGGCGACGAGCGTGCAGTGCCACTCATCATCGATGCGCTCGCAGTCGATCGACCGCCGCTCTTACGCGAGGCGGCACTCGCCGTGATCCCACGTCTCGATGCGTCGCTCGAAGGCCGACAACCGGCGCTGATCGAGGCCGTCGTCCGCGCGATCGACGACGAGCACTTCGACGTTCGTCGTTCCGGCATCGCCGCTGCCGAAAAGCTCGCCGCGCCGCGAGCACGCGCGCCGCTCGCGCGAATCGCGGCCGATCGTGAAGCCGGATTCTTGCAACGGATGGCATCCGACGCCGTCGCAGCGATCGATCGCGCGGCGCGCGTACCCGTGGAGATCGAACGGTTACGGAGCGATCTCGCGACGTTGCGCGCGGAAGTCGCGACGTTGCGCGAAGGCAAGAGCGAACGCTAAACGCGTTCGCTCGGTGGAACGAGAATTTCGAGCAGCGCCTCGAAATTCTCGAGTTCTTCCATCACCTCGTCGCCCGGCGGGCAGCCGCTCGCACGCAACCGCGCGATTGCCACGCCGATGGCGCGCAGATCGGCGTTCGTCGCGGCGCGATACGGCAGCGCGATCCGGATGCGCGCGACCAGCAGAATGGCTTCGTTACGGATGTGGTGAGAGCGCCCCGGAGCGCGAGCCCGCCCGCCCGTCGTCGTTCTCCGTCCACGAAATTCGTGTGCCGAACGCGGCGAGCGTCGCAGCGTCGAGTCGCGCACCTGCCGTCGATGTCGCGATGACGCAAACGTTCGCCAAGCGTGCCTCGAGCGCACGACTCGTCCAAGCCCACGCCACCCGAACGAGTTCTTGCGCGCGCGTCACGTCGGTGAGCAGAAGGAGCGGCGCTTTTGCGACCGGCTTGTTCGCGATTCCGAAAGCCGGCGGCCGCGGCGTTCGTACGCCGTTGCGAAGATGCTCAATCGCTCTTCGACGCCCGCTGGAAACGATACGGCCTCCGAGGCGAGCCACTCGCTACCACGTGCGGCTCCGGTCGGATAGCGTAGCGATTCGACAAAGTCGGCAAATAAATTCGAAGTGGGGTCGGCCATAATGCGAACTCGAAGCTTCGTCTTATCGGAGCCTCGGTCCCGGCGGACCTACGTCACCATTGCCCTCGCCGGTTGCCGCGGAATCGGTCACAATTTGCGTCGGTCGTCGCGGCGTAGATCGGACGAACGCCACATCTGGGTTGCGACGACTTTCCGACGTTTCGGCGCGGAAAATTCCGCCGATGGAATGTGCAAGTGAGTCGCCCCGCACGAGCGGCGTCTCCCGCTATTGCGAGGATCTACCTTTGCTCGAACCACCCCAACTTTTCGTACTCATCTGTATCGTGACGATCGCCACGAGTGCCGTCATCGTGACCGACGAAGCACGTCGACGTGCCCTCGATGCGCGCGTGCTCTCCGCACTTTGGATTCTCGAACCTGGCGGCTCGCTCTCGTTGCTGCGGTTTCTCTTCGGCGACACGGTCGCGACCGAAGACGTGCGACACGCGCTCCGTCGTCTCGAACGCTCGGGCTTCGTAGCGACGTCGTTTCGCGGAGCCGAATCGACATTTGCGGTCACGCCGACGGGACTGTACCGGCTCGAACGCCGAGGCCTCGGCTTGCGCGAAGTTTACGACGCGATGCCTGCGGCCTGAACCGCGCACGCCATCCGCGCGACGATCTCGCGAAGCATCGCGCGTGTGGTGCCGAAGTTGAGCCGCACGAAGCCCGCACCCGCCGCACCGAAATCGGTTCCGGCGGATAGGGCGACGCGGCCATCGCGTAAGAACGCGGTTGCCGGGCGATCGCCGAGTCCGAGTTCGCGACAATCCAACCACGCGAGATACGTCGCTTCCGGAATTGCATAGCTAATGTTGGGGATATGCTCGGAAAGTAACTCGGTGAGGTAGTGCCGGTTTCGGTCGAGATGCTTGCGCAACGCGTCGAGCCACGCGCCGCCTTCGGAGAACGCAGCCGTCGCCGCGATCGCACCGAGATGCCCCGTGCGGAAGCGAACTTCTTTCGGCATCGTCGCGAGCGTGCGCGCGACGCCGGCATCGCCCGCAACGATGAGCGCGCATTTGAGTCCGGCGAGATTCCACGCTTTCGATGCCGAGACGAGCGCGAGTGCGCGCGCGCCATATCGCTGCGCGCAGGTCGCGAATGCCGTGTGCGGGTTCGAGGCATACGCGAGTGGTGCGTGAATCTCATCGGAGAGCACGACGACGTCGTACCGCGCTGCGAGATCGGCGACGGCATCGAGCGTCGCTCGCGCGAACGCGCGTCCGACGGGATTGTGCGGATTGCATAAGAGATAGGCGCGAACGCCGCCCGCGAACGCCGCTTCGAGGCCCTCGAGATCGAGATCGTAGGTTCCGTCGTCGCGGCGTACGAGCGGTACGTCGACGCGGCGCACGCGCGCTTCTTCGAGCGACGTATAGAACGGCGCGTAGACGGGCGTGTTGATCGCAACCGCATCGCCCGGCTGCACGAGTACGCGTAACGCTTCCACCACGCCGACCATCACGTCGGGCACGACGGAGATCGCGCGGGGATCGATCTCCCATGCGAAGCGTTCGCGTGCGAAACGTGCGTAGGCGCCCGGCAGATCGACGGGATTCGCGTAGCCCGTATCGCCGCGTGCGATCGCGTCGTGCAGTGCGCGGGCGATGGGTTCGGCGAGGTCGACGTCGAGTTCGGCGACGAACGCGGGCACGACGTCGGGACCGAAGAGCGTCCATTTCGTGCTCCGGCGCGTCGCGAGCTCCGCATGGGTCGGGCGGTCGAAGATCTCGGGATCGATCACCCGTGCGCAGATACGCGGCGGGCTCCGGTGGCCCTTGCGCGAATCGCAAACCGTGGTTATCCGGCAACTCGAATACCTCGTCGCACTCGCACACGAAAAACACTTCGCACGCGCCGCCGAACGCTGCGAGATCGCGCAGCCCACGCTCTCACTCGCCCTACGCCAGCTCGAAGAAGACCTCGGCGTCTCGATCGTCGAGCGCGGCAATCGCTTTCGCGGCTTTACGCCCGAAGGCGAGATCGTCTTGCACTGGGCGCGCCGCATGCTCGACGATGCCGCGTCGCTACGGCAGAGTCTTCAGATCGCACGCGGCTCGCTATCGGGACGCCTGCGCCTCGGAATCATCCCCTCCGCGATCGCTGCGGTCGCGCCGCTCGTCGCCGGCTTCGTACGCGCGCATCCGCTCGTCGTCGTCGACCAGGCGGAGCTGACGTCGATCGAGATCTTGCGCGGACTCGCCGAATACGAGATCGACGCGGCGGTCTCGTACGTGGAAAACGAACCGCTCAAAGGCGTCGTCGCGCAACCGATGTACGTCGAGCGCTACATTTTCGTAACGCCGAAAACGTCGCCGCTCGGCAACCGTGATACCGTCGCATGGAGCGAGATCGGCGAGTCGCCGCTATGCCTGCTGCGGCGCGATATGCAGAATCGACGGATCATCGATGCGATCTTCGCACGATTGGCCATCGACCCGCGCGTCGGTATCGAGGCGAGTTCGATGATCAGTCAATTCTGTTATCTCGAAACAGGCGACTGGTCGAGCGTGATGCCCGAGCGATATGCGCGTTTTCTCACGACGATCGCGCATCTCTCATACGCGAAGCTCGTGGATCCCGTCGTCTCGAATGCGATCGGACTTTTGGTGCCGCAACGCGATCCGCTTCCGGCGCTCGTCTCCGCTTTTCGCGAACACGTTTCGACGAGCGAAGCCGAACCCGCGAGCCGCTAACCCGCGGCGGCGGTCACGGTGATCGGTTCGCAGCAAAACGCGACGCCGCGATCGAGCGTCGGCACGACGTTGAGCGTGAGCGCGAGGCCGGTAATTTCGAGAAGATGAAGCGTGCGATTTCCGGGCGGCGCGACGATCGCCGTGCGGCGGCGGCGCATACGTTCGTGACGCACGAAGATCGAAAGCCCGGTGGAATCGAGA
The DNA here is from genome assembly GCA_025359485.1 of Rhodospirillales bacterium. Lineage (GTDB taxonomy): Bacteria > Vulcanimicrobiota > Vulcanimicrobiia > Vulcanimicrobiales > Vulcanimicrobiaceae > JANYGA01. The sequence goes on from JANYGA010000109.1 coordinate 10,913, forward strand.
TACGAGCATGCGGAGAGATCGACGACGATCGGCGATCCGAGGCTCGCCGAATCGAGCGTTGCGGCAAGTTCCTTCGCGTTACCGAGATCGACATCGCCGCAAACGTTCACGAGGCGATGCGTTCCGTGATCGATTATTTCGAACGAGTGATTTGCCATGACGATCCGTTACCGCGGTCGATGCTCGGCTAAACCTCGGCGCAGGGAGCACTTGTGCGCGCGCGGCATGGACGCATTATGGAGGCTTGCGGGCGTTCGGTCCGCGTCGGGATCGATATCGGTGGAACGTTCACCGATCTCGTCGCCCTCGACGCTTCGGGGGCGATGCAACGCATCAAAATTTCATCGACGCCGCGGCGTCCCGAGCTCGGATTTTTGGCGGCGCTCGATGCGCTTTTGGAGACGACCGAAGCAGCCGAGATCGACCTCGTCGCGCACGCGAGCACGATTGCCACCAACGCCTTGCTCGGCCAAATGCATCTCGCGCTCCCGCGCGTCGCATTCGTCACGACGGCGGGTTTTCGCGACGTCCTGGAGATCGGGCGCCAGAATCGAAGCGCCATTTACGATCTCGCCGTCACGCGACCCACGCCGCTCGCGCGACGCGAGGATCGGTTCGTCGTTCGCGAGCGACGCACGCACGATGGTTCGGTGCTTGTGGATCTCGATTTCGACGACGTCGCACGCACGGTCGCAACGATCGCCGAGCGCGGTATCGCGACCGTTGCGGTCGGTTTGCTCCACGCCGATGTCGATGGTACGCACGAGCGCGCGATCGCACGCGCGCTACGCGAGGCGATCCCGGGTGTCGACGTCTCGCTCTCGTCTGAGATCGATCCGCAATTTCGCGAGTACGAACGATTTTCCACGACCGTCGTCAACGCCGCGCTGCGGCCGATCGTGCGTGCGTATCTCGAGGCGATTGCGGGCGGCATCGCCGGGCGCGGCGTCGCCGCTCCCATCTTCGTCATGCGAAGCGACGGCGGCATGACGGCGCTCGCTCGCGCGGCGCAACGCCCCGCCGCGCTCGTGGAAAGCGGCCCCGCAAGCGGCGTGATCGGCGCCGCTTTTTTAGGCCGTGCGCTCGGTCTCGACCGCGTCCTCTCATTCGATATGGGCGGCACGACGGCGAAGGCGGGCACGATCGTCGGGGGCGAGCCCGAGATTGCGGCATCGTTCGAAGCGGCCGGAAGCACGCACAGCGGCCGCGCCGTGCGCGGGAGCGGCTATCCCGTGCGATTTCCCTTCGTCGACCTTGCCGAAGTGAGCGCGGGCGGAGGGACGATCGCCTGGCTCGACGCCGCGGGCGCGCTCCGCGTCGGGCCGCTCTCGGCGGGTGCCGATCCCGGGCCCGCGGCTTACGGCACGGGCCTCGAGCCCACGGTCACGGATGCGAATATCGTCCTCGGTCGGTTAAGTCCCGTAGCATTACTCGGCGGGGCGTTCGCGATCGATGCCGCGCGCGCGCATACGGCGGTCGCGCGCGTGGCCGCCGCGACCGGGGGCGACATCGCACGGGCGGCATCGGGCATCGTGCGACTCGTCGATCACGAGATGTCGAAGGTCTTACGCATCGTGACCATCGAGCGCGGGTACGATCCTCGCGATTTTGCGCTACTCGCCTTCGGCGGTGGTGGGCCGCTTCACGCGTGTGCGGTTGCGCGCGATATCGGTGTCGCACGCGTGATCGTACCGCCACATCCCGGCGTCTTCTCCGCATACGGCTTGCTCGCAGCCGACGTGCGCGCCGTCGCCGTCCGATCGCTCGTCGTCCGCGGCGACGAGCACGGATGGGAGCGCGTCCGTCGGCGCTTTGCGGAACTCGAAGCCGATGTCGATGCGCAACTTACGGAACAAGCGGTGTCGCACGCCGATCGCACGTTCGTGCGCGAACTCGATCTGCGGTACGCCGGACAATCGAGCGATCTCGCCGTCACCGCCGTCGATTCGGTCGCTGCGGCGATCGAAGCCTTTCACGCTCGTCACGAACGTCGCTTCGGCTTTGCGGTGCGCGACGAGCCGGTCGAGATCGTCGCCGCGCGTGTGATCGGTATCGGGACCACGCGAAAACCGCCGCTACGCCCGGCCGAAGCGGCGTCGCCATCGGCACCGAGCGCGGCCGCGCTCCTGGAGATGCGCGATGTCTTCGATGGTGAGGCGTACGTCGCGACACCCGTTTACGATCGCAACGCGCTGCGCGGTGGAACGACGTTTGCGGGGCCGGCGGTAGTCGCGCAATACGACGCGACGACGTATCTCGCACGCGGTTGGACCGCGCGCGTCGACGCACTCGACAATCTCGTTTTGGAAAGGTCGCCATGATCGACGATCCGATCACCGCGCAAGTCGTCGCATCGTCGCTCGTGTATGCGAGTGAAGAGATGGGCATCGCGGTGCGCGACGCGGCCTATTCGGCAAATATTAAAGAGCGTCTCGATCATTCGTGCGCGCTCTTCGACGCGCGCGCGCGACTCGTCGCACAAGCCGAACACATCCCCGTGCACCTCGGTTCGCTGCCCTGGGGTCTGCGCGAAACGCTCGCGTGGCTTGCGGCGCGCGGTCGCCGCATCGAACCCGGTGAAACGATCGTCGTCAACGATCCCTATCTCTCGGGCACGCACCTCAACGACGTTACCGTCATCCGCGCGATCTACGTCGCGGGCGCGCTCGTCGGGTATGCGGCGAACAAAGCGCATCATACCGACGTCGGTGGATCCGTGCCGGGATCGATGCCGCCCGACGCGCGCGATCTCTTCGCCGAAGGCTGCGTGGTGCCGCCGATGGTGCTCGTGCGCGACGGCCACATCGTGGATGAGACAGTCGAACTCTTGCGCGCGAATTCGCGCACGCCGAGCGCGCGCGCGGGCGATCTGCGCGCACAGATCGGCGGTACCGTCGTCGGCGAACGACGCTTCCTCGAAACCGTCGAGCGGTACGGCGCCGAGGTCGTCGCGCGCGCACTCGATCGCGCGCTCGAGGATGGCGAACGCCGCACGCGCGCGGCGCTCGCAGCGTTTCCCGACGGCGTCGTCGATCAACACGACGTCCTCGAAGACGAGCGCGGCGAACC
>JANYGA010000220.1 GCA_025359485.1 Rhodospirillales bacterium
GCATGCGTCCGCTCAACATGGGCGGCGGCCGCCGCATCCATCAGGTCGGGGTCCCGTACAACTTCGGCCATCTCGGCGTCGCGACGGGGGACTCTGCGGGTGGACTCATTCCGCTCGCGATGGATCCCAACGTTTCGATCCACGAAGCGAAAACGATGACGTGCACGGTGCGCGCGGGGCGGCGCGCCGCCTTCACGAAAAGCGCGACCGATGCCGACGTGCCCGCGCGGCAACAAACGCAAGCTGGTGAATCCACGGCGCACGGCGTCGATGCAGGACGGTACTAATCAATGGCGACCGGTTTCTTTACCGATACGACGATCTGCATCGGCTGCAAGGCATGCGAAGTCGCGTGCAAGCAGTGGAATCAATTACCCGGCGACGGCTACGCGTTCACCGGCAACTCCTACGATAATACGGTCGCACTCGGCGCGACGACGTGGCGACACGTGGCTTTCGTCGAGCAGATGGCGCCGCCCGAAGAGCCCGTCGGCACGAGCCGCTGGCTCATGATGAGCGATGTCTGCAAGCACTGTACCAATGCTGGCTGTCTCGAAGCGTGCCCGACGGGTGCGATCGTGCGTAACGAGTTCGACGACGTTTTCATCCAGCCCGATATTTGCAACGGCTGCGGCTATTGCGTGCCGTCGTGTCCGTTTGGAGTGGTCGATCTCATCGGTCACGCGGATTATCCCGCGACGCGCAGCTTCGAATCCGACGGTCGCTCGACCGACGACGCGCTTCAGAAGCACGGCGGCATCGCGGGCAAATGCACGCTGTGCTACGACCGTCAGAAGGACGGGCTCGTGCCCGCATGTGCGAAAGCGTGCCCGACCGAATCGATCCACTTCGGCGACGTCGACGAACTCAAAGACCAAGCGCGCCAACGCGTCGCGACGCTGCGTGCGAGCGGCGTGGATGCGTATCTCTACGGTGTCGATGAAGACACGTCGGTCGGCGATCTCAACGCCTTCTTCTTACTCACCGACGCGCCGGGCAAATACAATCTTCCCGAACGTCCGGTGCTTCCGTCCACGCATCAGCGCGCGGGCTACACGAGCGCCGCGATCGCCGCAGCTGCGCTCACGCTCGTCGGCTTCGCGCTCTTTCGAGCGACGAAGTGAGCGTCGATCGCGACGCCGCGCGCGTTCCGATCGCGCCGATGCACGATGCCGGCGTCATCGACGCCGCGCGCCGCGAGATGCGGGATCTCGCGCCCGATAACGCCCGCTTCGGCGTCGCGGGCGTCGGCTTACCGCCGCGCGACGCCACGACGTATTACGAGCAGCCGCTCCTGAAGAAACCGCACTGGGAGTGGGAAGTCATCGTGTACCTCTTCCTCGGCGGAATCATGGGTGGCTCGGGTATTCTCACCGCGCTCGCCGACGAGCACGGTGAAGACGCCGAACTCGGGCGCAACGCACGCTACGTCGCATTCGCGCTCGCGTCGACGTGCCCGGTCGTTCTCATCAAACATCTCGGTCGTCCCGAGCGCTTCCTCAACATGCTGCGCATCGTGAAGTTCAAGTCGGTGATGTCGATGGGCGTGTGGGGCCTCATCGCGTTCTCGCTGCCGGCAACCGCCGGCGCGACCGCGCAAGCCGCACGAGATGGTTTACTACCGAAACAGTTACGCTTTCTGCGCTTCGTCGGCCCGCGCGCGATCACGAATCCGCTCTCGGCGATTCTCGGTGCATTTATCGCGGGCTACACGGGCGTGCTGCTCTCCGCAACGGCGATTCCCGTCTGGGCGAAAGGCAAACGACATATCCCCGCGATGTCGGCATGCTCGGGCATCGCGGGCGCGTGCGCACTCAACGCGCTTCTCCTCGAAATCGGTGGAAATCCCAATCCCGTCACGAGGCGGCGTCTCGAACGACTCGAACTCGTCGCCTCGCTCGCCGAGGCGGCCGTCATCCTCGATTTCCGTCGCCATGCGGGCACGATCGGCGATCCCTTTTTCGTCAGCAAACACGGCCGAAAGATGGAGATCGCCACGCTGCTCGGCGGCATCGTCGTCCCGTCGCTGCTCGGGCTCTTGCCGTTTCACGCGAAGTGGAAGACGTCGCTCGGGTCGACGCTCACCCTCGTCGGTGGCTACGTGCTTCGCGAAACCCTCATCGAGGCCGGCAAAGACTCTGCCGACGACCCGCGCGCGGCGTCACGGCAACCGGAGTAACGCGAGTCGACCTTATCGCTTCGCTCGTCGAAAAAGGACGGGCGAGAATGTGGCCACTGCGGCAACGACCTCGACGATAACGAGCGCGAACGTACTACGATGTAACGCGGAGACCGTCCACGCCAACAGAATCCAGAACGCCATATTCGCCGACGCCACGACGTACACCCAATCGGAGAATCGGTGTTGGTCGCCAAAAAATTCCATTTCGCCGAGCGTGTGGAACTCGTCGACCGCTCGCATCCTTAGCCGCAAGAATGCGACCGGCAAGAGATTGAGCACCAACACCACTGCCACCAAGACACCCGCGAGGGCCGGATATTGCGGTTCCACCCACCACGTTAGCAAGATCGTCAACAGCACGTTGATCGTCGCGCCCAAATTCACGGGCGCTGGAAAATGCGCCATGTCGCCCAAGCGATTCATTTCGTTCAAGCGTTTTTGCGTTGCGTGGACGTCGTTCATGACGTTTTCATTTCATGGATATGGCTCGCTAAGCCCGCTCGGTGGCCTATCCGCTTACTGGTTGCGTTTCGCAAAGTGTGCGACTTTGGTATGATATCGATATGGATCGTCATAAGCTCTTGGCCACGATCGGCGGGGCCCTCGCCGCAACCGCGATACCGTCGGGCGCCTTCGCGCAGATCGTCGCCGCGCGTCGGACCACGCAGCACGACCTTTTCGAAGCGCTTCCGCGGCCCAAAGCCGGAGATTGGTCGCGCATCATCATGGGCTCGGGCGTCGATTATCAAAAGCAAATCGGTATCGGCACCGAGACGGCGCAGAGCGGCAAACTCACCTATGTCGAAACCCAGATCGGCATTCCCGGTGGCTCGTGTAATCCCAACACGATGAAGCGCGTCTACCTACGCTCGCAACGCATAGGTTCGTTCATCACCGAAATGCCCGTGCTCGCCAACGTTGCCGATTCCGGCACGATCCTCACGCGCTGGGGCGATATCGGCGGTGGCCAAACGCAAACACCCGAGAGCGCGCATCTGCGTCTCTTCGATGCGCCGTATTTGTACGACGATCGCGCACTCACCATCGTCTCGGTGACGCACGAGCGCTTGAAGTTGCCGTTCGGCACGCGAGCGACGGTACACGTGGTCGCGCGATTCGCAAAGCCGACGTCGAGCAAGCACAAGCTCACGCAGATCGACCTGTGGACGACGCCCGATGTCCCATTCGGATTCGCGAAGTATCGCGCGATCGCGACGGGCCTCGATCCGCTCGAAGCGCGCATCTTCTCACACGGCACGAAATTCCAACCGGCACTCGCGATGAAGATCGATTCGATTCGGGCGATCACGCCCGACGGCACGCACATCCAAACGGGCTAATCCGTGCGGCGAGACCGTCTCCTTCGCGGTGCGAGTGCGCTCGCGTTCGCGCCGTTCGCCATGCGCGGTCGCGCCGAAGCCGCATACGTCGAACCCAACATCATTTTCTCACCGCTCGCACGACAGCGCGGCATCATCACGCCGACCGCGAACTTCTACGTTCGCGATCATGCGGGCGTGCCGACGATCGACCCCGCACGCCATCGACTCATCGTTCACGGTCTCGTCCGTTCGCCGCTCGCGTTCACGATCGCCGATCTAATGAAATTTCCCGCCGTCACGCGCACGCACTTTTTGGAGTGCGCGGGCAATAGCGGGAGTGAATGGCAGGGGCCGAGCGCGAGCGACGTGATGAATTCGCATGGCCTGGTTTCGTGTACGTCGTGGACGGGCGCGCTCGTCCGCGACGTGCTCGCGGAAGTCGGCGTCGCGGGCGAAGCTTCGTGGTTGCTCGCCGAAGGCGTCGATTCTGCGCGATACGATCGCAGCATTCCACTCCACAAAGCGCTCGATGACGCGTTGCTCGTCTACGCGCAGGATGGAAAACCGTTGCCCCCACTTCACGGCGGACCGTTGCGCTTGATCTTGCCGGGCTACGAAGGGAGCACGAACGTCAAATGGCTGCATCGCCTAAAACTCGGTCGTACGCCATGGGCCACGCGCGAAGAGACGGCCGAATATACGGAATTACTTCCATCGGGGCATGCGCGCGCATACGATTTCGTGATGCGCGTAAAATCGGTCATCGTTTCACCATCCGCGGGCGATCGCGTGCGCGAACGCGGCGCGCAGACGCTGCGCGGATTCGCGTGGTCGGGTCGCGGTAAGATCGCGCGCGTCGAGATATCAACCGACGGTCACACGTGGCGCGAGGCGCGACTGCAGCCACCGATTCTCACACGAGCATTTACCGCATTCGATGCGCCCTTCGCGTGGGACGGAAAACCGATGACGCTACGCAGTCGCGCGACGGACGAAACGGGCGCGCTGCAACCGACACATGCCGCACTCGTCGCCGAACGCGGCCTCTTCTCGCAATATCACAATAACGCGATCCAAGTCTGGCATCTCGGCCGCAGCGGTGCGGTGCGCAACGGTGCGTGATTTTGCGCGCGATGTCGTGCGGGCGATGGTCGTGCTCGGCGCACTCGCGTCGCTCGGTGGATGTGCGTCGCACCACGCGAGTGATTCCGCGGGCGCGCGACATATCGGCACGCCCGTCGATGCCGCCACGATTGCCGCAATCGATATCGACGTAACGCCGGACGGGGTCGGGTTGCCCGCGGGAAGCGGGAACGCGAAACACGGCGCGGCGCTGTACGAAGCGCGCTGCATGCAATGTCACGAATCGCCGGTGTTACCCGCACTTTGGGGCGGGATCGGGTCGCTCGGTCGCATTCCCCCGGAAAAGACGGTCGGCAGTTATTGGCCGCACGCGACGACGATCTACGATTACATCGCGCGCGCGATGCCCCCGGGCGCAGCGACGCCGCTCCCCGCATCCGACGTGTACGCACTCACCGCGTATCTGCTCGCGCAAAACGGCATCGTCCCGCGCGATGCGACGCTCGATGCACGATCGCTACCGAGGATCGCGATGCCCAATCGCGATGGCTTCGATCGCATCGACGAGAAGCGATGATACCCACGTGTCTCGCGCGCCTACGGCGAGAGGCGCTCGATCTTCCACGCGTCCGCATCGCGCACGTATGCGAGCCGATCGTGAACGCGATTGCGCCGACCCTGCCAGAATTCGAACGCGTGCGGTGCGACGCGGTACCCACCCCAATACGGTGGACGCGGCACCTCGACGTCCTTGAAGCGCTCGTCTTCTTCGCGCATCTGCGCTTCGAGAAACGCGCGATCCGGAACGACCGAACTCTGCTTCGAAGCCCACGCGCTCAAACGATGGCCGCGCGGTCGCTTCGCAAAATATTTATCGGATTCATCGGCTGAGATGCGCGCGACGCTACCGTCGATGCGAATCTGCCGTTCGAGCGCGCCCCAGTAGAAGAGCATCGCGGCCTTGCCCGTGCCGTCGAGTTCGTGGCCCTTGCGGCTCTCGTAATTCGTGAAAAAGACGAAGCCGCGCTCGTCGTAACCGCGAAGCAAAACCACCCGGAGCGACGGTTGTCCGTCGGGGGCGACCGACGACACGGAGACCGCGTTTGGTTCGATGAGCCCCTCGGTCGCGACGGCTTCATCGAGCCAGATCTTGAATTGCGCGAAGGGGTCGCGCGCGACGGTCGCTTCGTCGAGCGCGCCCTTTTCATAGCTGATGCGCGAGGTGCCGATGTCGTTTGCGTTCACGGTGTCCTTTGACGCGATACGCGTGCCGAGCGTTGCGTTTTCGCGGCGATCACGCGGCCGTGGCTTCGCTTGCGACCGCGTCGTCGCGCGTCACCGCAAGTGCGAGCAGCATCGAGCCGATCAGCATCGCCGTCGCGAGAAACCACGGCGCGCCGGGCACACCGAACGCGCGCAGCGGTCCGATCGCAGCGGCGAAGATCAGTGGAAAGAGCGCGGGCCCCGCGAGCGTCGCAACGCCGCGCAGACTTCCGATCGCGCCTTGCAGTTCGCCCTGCTCGCTCGGACCGACGCGATGCGTCATCATGCTATGCGCGGCAGACGAAAGCCCCCACAGCATCAGGACCGGCGTCCCGAGCGAGAATGCGAAACCATTTGGTGCTAAACCATAGATCGCCATACCGATCCCACCGCACAGCAAACCCGCGGCAAGCGAGATCCGTTCGCCGAAGCGCGCGACGATCGGCTTCATGAGCAACGCCTGTACGATCACGGAGCAGATGCCAACGAGTGCGAGGGAGAGCCCGACGGTGCGCTCGTCCCACGCATAGCGATACGTCGTGTACAGCACGTAAACGCTCGGCAGACACGCACCCGCAAGGACGCTGAGAAACATCACGCCTGCAAGGCCGAAGAGTTCGCGATGCGACCGCAAGAGTGCGAGCGAGCCGATCGGATTCGCGCGCGACCATCGAAACGGTCGTCGCAGATCGCGTGCGAGCGATTCCGGCAAAACGAGCGCACCGTAAAGGGCATTGACGATGCTGAGCCCAGCAGCGAACCAAAACGGGAGTCGCGGTGAAATCGCACCGAGCAAGCCGCCGACGGCGGGACCGACGACGAAGCCGATGCCGAACGCCGCGCCGAGCAAACCGAAACTCGCCGCACGTTTTTCCGCGGGAACGACGTCTGCGATATACGCAGCCGCCGTCGCCGTATTCGCCGAGGTGATACCGGAAATGACGCGACCGACGAAGAGCCACGATAGCGACGGCGCGATTGCCATCAAGACGTAATCGAGCCCGAGGCCGAGCGTCGAGAGCACGATGACGGGTCGCCGACCGATGCGATCGGAGAGCACGCCGAGCACGGGCGACGATACGAATTGCATCACGGCAAAAATCGTTCCGAAAAGCGCGAAGATCGCCGACGCATGCGCGCTATCGCTGCCCGCCATCGAGAGCACGAGCTTGGGCAAAACGGGCGCGATCATGCCGAACCCGAGCATATCGATCGCGACCGTCGCGAAGACGAAACCGAATGCCGCTTTGCGACGCATCATAAGCGGCCGGCCGCCAAACTTCCGAGCAGCGCCACCACGAGCACGAGCCCTCCGCCGAGTGCGAAGGGGAAGCTCGCATCGACGCGCTTCTTCTCCCATACCGTCGCGAGCGCGATCGCGCGGAATGCCGATTTAAGCGCGCTCGCATCGCGCGCTTCGGTATAGCGACCCTTCGCGTTTTCGGCAATCGTCGTGAGTGCTCGAGCGTCGAGTTCGGCGGGTTCGCGCGTGCCGGGAATGATCTCACCGCTTCCGCTCGAGCCGACGCCGACGGTTTCGATCGTGATGCCGCGCGTGCCGATCGTTTGTGAATCCATGATGGGATCGGTGCCGCGATTGTTGATCCCGTCCGTCAAGAGTACGAGAATACGTTTACCGCTCGCGGGCATCTGCTGCGCACCGAGCATGAGCGCATCGCCGATCGCGGTCGCGCCTTCGGGCGGCGGAATGCGATCGAGTGCATCGCGCACGGCATCGAGATCGCTCGTCGGCGGCGCGATCACGCTCGCACCGCTCGAAAAGGTCACGATGCCGACGCGCGTTCCCTCTGGCACCGCGTCGACGAACGCGAGTGCGGCCGCACGCGCCGCGTCCGCTCTCGTTGGAGCGACGTCGCGCGCGCGCATCGAACCCGACGTATCGATACAGATGACGACCGTGCCATCTTTCGCAGGCACGCGCGTCGTGAGATGCGGCCCGGCGAGCGCGAGCAATTCCGCGCCCGTGCCGAGGACGAACGCCGCGAAGAGAATGACCGCGGGCCAACGCGCCGGCTGCATCGCCGCAAGGGCGAACGCAAGATTCGAAAAGGCATACGCTTGCGCGGCGCGTCGCTTTTCGAGGGCGCGATACCCGACGACGAGCAGGACGATCGCGACGATCGCCACGAGCAACAGCGTCGGATGCGCGAACGTCACGCGCCGAATCCGAGCGCGAGGCCGATCGCGCGTTCGGCGCCGCCCGTTTCATCGAGCATCGCCACGCGTGCGCCGGCGCGCCGCAACGCCGCACACGCAGCTGTTTCCCGATCGGCGACCGCGCGGACGTAGCGTTCGCGCGCGCGGCGATCGACGTACGCTCGCACGGATCGACCAGTCGCCGCATCGCGCATCCGCACGAAACCGCGCAACGGCACGCCATCGTGCCACGGATCGCGCGCCAACAGCGCGACGACGTCGAAACGTGCCGTGCACGCCCGAACCAGCGGATCGAGCGTTTCGATATCGTGGAAATCGCTCACGACCAAGAGTCGCGTCCCTCGCGAAAGCGTCGCGAGCGCGAGCCGAAGTGCGGCCGCAAAGGGTTCGCCGAATCGTTCGCGCGTCTCGATACACGCGAGTGCCGCCGCGCGACCGCGCACGCCGCGCAAGAGCAGTGCGCGCTCGCCGATGCGCGCGCAACGATCGTCGTCGGTTGCGGCTGCGTACCAGGCAGTTGCCGCATCGCATGCGAGATCGTGAGCACTGCGTCTGCGGCCCAAGCGCATCGCATGCGATGCGTCGATCGCGACGGCGAGATGGAGCGCGCGATCTTCGAGCACCACGCGCGTCTGCAAGCCACCAGCGCGCGCGGTCGCGGCCCAATCGATGCGACGCGGATCGTCGCCTTCGACGTAGCCGCGTAATTCTGCGAATTCGTATCCGTCACTGCGCCGCGCGGACGCGCTTCCGACCCCGCGAACGCCCGCGCGATGGCCCGCGAGAAGCGCTCGGCGCAAGCGCGCGCCGAACGCCGGATGCGCGACGCTCACGACCGCTGGTCGTGAAGTGCCAGCTGCGGCTCGTCGCTCGCTGCAGGTGGCGGAAGTCCCGCGCGCACCGTCGGCGTGTATCGCACGATGAGGATGGCGAGGTCGTCCGTGATCCGGCTCGACCGTCGCTGCAAACGTTTCACGATCGCATCGGCCATGCGCTGCGCCGATCCGGAAATCTCCGAAAGCCACACGGTCACCCCATCGGCACCGAGAAAGTCGCCGCGTGCATCGCGCGATTCCGTCAGGCCGTCGGTACTTACCGCGAGCGCGTCGCCGTAGCGTAAATCCAACTCGCGCGTCTCGTAGACGGAGGCTTCTTCGATTCCGACGATCGGACCCGTTGCCGGCAACGTGGTCACGTCTTGACCGATGATCGCCCACGCGGGCTCGTGGCCCGCCGATGCATATCGCAAGCGACCCGTTTCGAGATCGAGCACCGCGAGAAACATGACGACGAACGATTCCGGCCGATCGGCACTCTGCGCGTAGAGATGCGCGAACTTCGAGAGGATCACGCCGGGATCGTGATTTTCGGAGAAGAGCGTGCGAATCGAATACGTGACGAAGGCCGTATCCACGGCCGCGTCGATGCCTTTTCCGCTCGCGTCGGCCACGAGAAACATCGCGTGGCGGCCGTCGAGTGAAAACGCGTCGTGCGTATCGCCACCCACATTCGAGCCAATCGTCGCCGACAGTAAGACCGTGCCGATTTCGACGTTGTGCAACTCGCGGCGTCGCGAGAGAAAGGCCGCCTGCAAACGTTGCACGAGCATGCGTCCCTCTTCTACGACTCGACGCAGGCGGCCGACGATCACGACAAACAGCAGCGCGACGATCGCGAAGAGCGCGTTTGAATAATCGCGCGTTTGCGTGTTACGTTTGACGATTGCGTCAAAGCGATTTTGACCGAGCGTTTCGCGCACTTTCAATTCGCGACTTAGCTGATCGTATTCGGCGTTCGTCGCAGGAAGATGGAAGACGGGCGCGCGTTGTGCGACGTCTTCGGCGGTACTATCGACGTGCCCGAGATCGGTCGCGAGGATTTTTTCAAGCGGCCGCAATGTATCGGGTCCGGCGTGATACTCGACCTGTTCCACCTGCAAGACATCGGTATCGCGCTGTGCGGCAACGACCGCCGACTGATACTTAAAGGCGTTCGTAATATTGACTCCGCCGTAATACGAAAGACGCGTCGCAACGACAAACGCTGCAAGCAACCCGACGACAAGAGACACGGTGATCACGGCTTGGCGCGACAACGCCCCAAACCGCGGTCGCCCGAAAGACCGCATCCCAGACGCTAGGCTATAACGCGGCCCAGTCCCTCCGTTCAAAGTGGGAATTTTCATCCTCCACTCATCACGGGGTTACGGAGCTAGAGCGAATACCGAAGTTCGGTCGCGAGCGATCGCAGCGTCGCTGAAGGGAAACGGTACGAGATCGCCCTGGAGCCACAGCGGCGCGGCGTCGCGATAGTGCGGCGACCCCGGCTTCCCAGACTCACCCTGCGGAATGACCATTCCACCTGCATCCCACCGACCGATATCCCAAACGGCCCGAAAACTCTGGGCATTTCCTGGGGCCTGAACGTGCGGCGCGTAGGCACTGCCGAGCCCGGGAAAGCGAACGCCGTTCCACATTTTGAGGCCGAATGCGGCGAGCGGATGCGATGCGACGCGCGCGCCGACGTCGGCCCAACGCGATTCGCCCTCGTGCCGGCTTTGAAGACCCGCCATCGCTTCGCGCGTCGCCGCGACGAGAAACGCATCGTAATCGTCGTGTTCGACCCAGCCACGCGGCTTGTCGCGAAGCATCCGCATCACGGCCACGAACGCGGGCCCCGCTTCCGCGGAAAGATATCGCCGACCGAGAGTTCCCGGGATATGGCCGCGCACGAGGCGCTCCACGGCCGCTCGACGCAGAGCCGTCACGATCACGGCCGCCCGCGAATCACCCGTGAAGCGCCCATCGAAGCCGCGCAGGACGTCACGGGCGTCGCGTAGCGAGGAATCACCATCGACGTGAGCCCGCTCGAGCGCTGCGCCCGTTTCCCGGGCGAGCTCCCGCTCGGGGAGCGAGGTGAGATCGCCCTGTACCGCAGCGAATCGCGCCACATCGTATGGACCCGACCGCAAATCTTCGGCGATGCGCGCGGCGCGATACGGCGGTGAAAACGCAGCGCTCAACCGGTAGGGGTACCCACGGCCGTAGACGCGCGAATTCGCCGTGAGCACGAAGGCGCTGCGTGAAGCATCGACGTGCGGCAGCACGCTTGCGGGAACGTCGCGCTCGCGAGACACCGTCGCATCTGGCGCGCCGTCGTGAATCGCCATCCCCCACGCATCGTCGATCGGAATGTCGCCCGCGAGCGCGTAGCCCGCGTTGCCCGCGTCGTCGGCGAGCACGAAATTTTGAGGCGGCCCGGGGTAACGCGCGAGCACCTTCATTGCGGCAGCAACCGACGTCGCACGCGCGAGGCCGTCGAATTGCTGGAACGATGACCGCCGATCGAGATCGCCCGTCCACGACGCGGCGAGTTTGGTAACGCCGCGATCGTCGAAGACGAAGCCGTGACGCGTGCGAAGATACGTGCGCACGAGCGGCTTGCCGAAGCGCACGAGGATCGTCTCGACGCGCTTCTCCGCGTGCACGTAGCCGTGTCCGGCGCGATACTCGTCGGAATCACTCGCGCGAAAATGCTCGCGAAACACGCGTACCGTCGCGACGGTGCCGTTGGTCGCGCCCCACGCGAGATGCGCGTTGTGGCCGAGCACGATCCCCGGAACGCCGCCGAGGGTGACGCCCGCAACGTGAAGGTTCGGTGCTTGCAGATCGGCCATCCACCACACGCCCGGAATCGTGAGGTTGAGATGCGGGTCGTTTGCGAGAAGCGCGCGATGCGTCGACGTCAGCGCCGAACCGGCTGCGAAATCGTTACTCCCGAGTCCCGCGCGTGCGTCCATCTCGGCAACGTACAGTGGTGAAGCATGTGGATCGGGAGCGGAAAGCGGCGGCAGCGGCGCGACGGGCGCTAGCGCCGCGCGTGCGAGGGGGCCCGCAGGCGTATCGTATTTGGGATCGGAGATCGAAAAGAACGCGTCACGCGCGCGCGGTCCGAGCGTTGCAATGACGTCGGCGCGGGTGGTGACATCGGTCCACGAATCGGTGAGCGCGAGCACCGTTGCGAACGATGCGGCGAGGGAATCGACGGGCTTCCACGGTTCGGGGCGATAGGCGAGAAAACGAAATTCCGGCGGTACGGGCCGCGTCGCCATCGCCGCGTTAACGCCGCTCGCGAAGGCATCGAGATTCGCGCGCTGATTCGGTGGCAGGGCCGCGAGCTGCGCAGCCGCGATACCGGCGATATCGATCGTTCGCGCATCGACGTCGCTCGCGAGCGTGATCGAACCGAGCACTTCGGATAGCCGGCCTTCGACGGAACGGCGATAGAGATCGAGTTGGAAGAGGCGATCGCTACCTTGCAGATAGCCTTCGGTAAAATAGAGATCGTGTTCGTTGCGAGCGCGAACGTGCGGGATACCGCGACGATCGCGCGTGATCGTCACCGCCTCGCGAACGCCGAGCGACGCGAGCGTTCCCTTTGGCTCCGCTTCACCGTCGCGCACGCCGAGTGCGACGTATGAAATAAAAACGATGACGAGGATGACGAACGGAATGAGCGCGAGACCGAAGAGGATGGCGATGCGTCGCAACAGTTCCGAACCGCGCGGACCCTTTCTTACCGATCTCTTCAAAACGGACGATCGAACGTAAACTTCGGAACGTCGGTCGGAAAATGGAAATCGACGAAATCGAATTCGAATTTCGGCAACGTCGTATCGAATCCGAACTGAAGCGGCTCGTCGGCGACGACCTGCTGCACGTACTGTCGGCCTTCAACGACCACGTAGTGGACCGTCCACGAAATGCCGTCGTAGGGTTTGTTTTGCAGAATGCCCTGTACGCGCGACTGCACCGTGCGATACGTCGTGGGGTCGAGCCAGAGGTCGCGTAACCGATTGAGTTTGGGATCGCGGATCGGTGCTAGCGTCAGATGCAGCGCGGGTGCGTCGGCGATCGTCTCCGTGCCCGCGATGCGAATATCGTATGCGCGCGTCGTCGATTCGATACGCCCGATCTCGCGAAGATCGTCGGTCGGTTGTGGGATCGGCGTCGCGTAGGGCGCAGCCGAACGCGGCGTCGATGCGACGCGCGGCACGACCGTCTTCCCGAATCGCGTCACGATCCCGAACGACGATGCGACATCGATGCGCGGATCGTCGAGTCGAATCGGTGCGGCATCGCGATTCGTATCGAAGACTTTGAGGCCGAAGATCGAGAACGGCACGCCGCGTAAACGATGATTCTCTTCTTCGGCATCGTGAAGTGGCGTGAGGGCGAGCGCACCGTCGGCGGTGCGTTGGTAAACATCCCACCAATTGTCGAAGATGTGGCCGTTGTGTTGGTACCGCACGAGCGCGCCATAGCGCACGTACGGCGCGTCGATTCGTGCGCGCCACCAATCGCGAGCGCGCACGAAATCGCGTTCCGCTTCGGGATCTTGTGCGGGCGTTGCCGTCGGTGCGGGCTCGACCGCGCGCGCCGGGATCGCGAATGGGCCGATCGCACTTGCGAGCGCGACCGCACCGAGTGCAACCGACATTCGTTTGAGTTTCCGCGCGAATCGCATCGAGGTCGTCATTCGGGTCACGGAACCGAAACGCTTGCGATGAGCTCGGCAACGATCGTTTCGCGGTCGACATTTTCGACTTGCGTGCGATAGTTGTAGGCGAGGCGGTGGCGCATCACGGCGGGCGCGGCCGCGCGCACGTCGTCGGGCACCACGTACGATCGTTCGTCGCAGAGCGCGCGGGCGCGTGCGAGCGCGGCGAGAGCGAGCGTCGCACGCGGGCTCGCACCACGATCGAGATAGTCGTGATGTTTGCGCGTCGCATGCACGAGCGCGACGATATACGATGCGATCTTCGGTTCGAGAAAGACGGCACGCGCATCAGACCGCCAACGCACGAGATCGCCCATCGATGCGACGTCGTGCGGCAACGCGGGCGTCTCGCCGCCGAAGCGACCGAGGATGCCGAGTTCTTCTTCCGCACTTGGATAATCGACGAGAATGTTGACGAGAAAGCGATCCATCTGCGCGAGCGGGAGCGCGTAGGTGCCATCGCTATCGAGTGGATTCATCGTCGCGGTCACGAGAAAGGGATCGGGAAGCGGAAAGCTCTGCGGCCCGATCGTCACTTGACGTTCTTGCATCGCCTCGAGCAATGCGGATTGCACTTTCGCAGGTGCGCGATTGATTTCATCGGCGAGCACGACGTTTGCGAAGATGGGTCCGGGCGACGTTGCGAATTCGCCCGAGCGCTGATCGAAGATACGCGTGCCGACGATATCGCTCGGCAACAGATCGGGTGTAAATTGCACGCGTTTGAAACTTCCGCCGACCGCGGCCGCTAGCGCGCGACACGCGAGCGTTTTCGCGAGGCCGGGCGGGCCTTCGAGTACGACATGGCCGCCTGCAATCGTCGCGTGCAGGAGCGCTTCGAGCGTGGCGCGTTGGCCGACGACGGTTTCCGCGAGCGCGTCGATGAGCGCCGACGGTTTCAGAAGTTCAACGATGGCAGGGCCTCCGTAACGGCGTGCGCGACGCGATCGTCTTCACAGAACGACGCGCGCTCGATCGCGCGCAATGCCGTAAGAACGCGCACGCGGTCGGTCATGTCGCGCCGGCGCGCGAGATCGGCGAGCGTTTCTTCATCGCGCGCGCCGACGAGCCGGCGAAGCGCGGCACGAACGGCGAGCGCACGCACGCGCGTCGGTTCGCGCGCGAGATCAGCGACGAGGCCGCGGATGTGGTCGGCGGGATCGACGAACGGCACGGGCGGCGGCGTGGGCGCGACGTACGGCGCGCGTGCCGCCGCGCGTTTGCCGCGCCCGAAGCCCCAGATCAGCGCCCACGCGGCGAGGGCGACGAGCACGAGCGGCAAGATCGCAAGCGCGATCGACCACAGCAGCGGCCAGAACCACGTCGGGAAATGTGGCGGCGCAGATGCGATGCGAAGTGCGACCGTATTGGTCGAAAACCGCGACGGTTTGCCGTTGCGCGCGTCGACGGCGTCCATGATCGTCGCCGCGATCGTGCGGTCGCCCGCAACCGTCGGTTCGAGCGTGAGCGTCTCCGTGCAATCGCTGCCGCGACTCGATGCCGTGCATCGCCGCTCGTCACCGAGCGTATCGAAGCCCGCGAGATTGGGCAGCGTGACGTTATCGAGTTCGAGCACGCGCTCGTCGACGTGCGCGGTGATCGTGAGATGCAGTTGTTCCCCGACGCGCAGATTCGTGCGATCGATCGCCTCCGTGAAACTTCGAACGTGCAGGGATGTGAGCGATTGCGCGCGCGCCTGGTACGGCATGACAACGCTCGCGACCGCCGCGCCGAGCGCAACGGCGCGCGTTACAGCGTGCCGATCCATTCGGCGAAAAGATATCGCGCATCGAAGGGTCCAGGCGACGCCTCGGGATGGAATTGCACGGCCGAGATCGGCAAGGTTTTGTGCCGGAAGCCTTCGTTCGTATTGTCGTTGAGGTTGATCATCGTCGCCTGCAGATCGCTCGGCAACGATGCGCCGTCGACCGCGTATCCATGATTGTGTGCGGTGACGAGCACGCGATCGTGCAGCACGTCTTTGACGGGTTGATTTCCACCGCGATGGCCATACGGTAATTTGTACGTCTTGGCACCGAGTGCGAGTGCGAGCATTTGATGCCCCAGACACACGCCGAACATCGGCATGCGCCCGACGAGATTGCGCAGCGTCTCGATCGTCTCCGGCAGATCGGTCGGGTCGCCCGGCCCGGGGGAGATCACGACGGCATCGGGTTCGCGTGCGAGAATTTCTTCCGACGTGACGCCGTACGGCACGACCGTGATGCGCGCGCCAAGTGCTGCGAGATCGCGCACGATCGCGCGCTTCACGCCGCAATCGATGACGACGATGTGCGGCCCCGTCGCATGCGGCGTCGGGCTCTGGACGGTGCGCGTCGCGACGTCGGCCACGAGACCGACGGTACTGGTTTCGCGCGCGTAGGGCGTGAGCGCCGCTTCCATTCGTTCGATCGACGCCGCACCGACGGCGAGCGCCGCGCGGATCGTGCCGTGTTCGCGCAGTACCGTCGTGAGCGACCGCGTGTCGATCCCGACGAGCGTGGGCACGCGTTGCGCGGCGAGCCACGAGGGCAGGTCGTCGGTCATCGCGTGGTGCGATGGATGGCGCGCGATTCGTTTGACGATCGCGCCCGCAACGCACGCGCGATGGTGCTGCGATGCCGTGCCCGAGATACCGTAATTGCCGATCATCGGGTAGGTGAACGTGAGCAGTTGGCCCGCGTACGACGGATCGGTGAGCGCTTCTTCGTAGCCCGTCATGCCGGTAAAGAAGACGGCTTCACCGAGGGCGAGCGCATCGTAGCCGATGCCTTCGCCGTCGAAGCGCGTACCGTCGGCGAGAAGCAACGAGGCCGGTTTCATCATGTCGAGAGGCCCACATTTGGCCTCGCGACGGGACGCGCCTCTCTTAGAGCATGCGCTGGAAGGTCATGATCGGGAGCGTGGTCGGGAACTCGTAGCCGACGAAATCGAAGGTCATGCCTGTGACCGTGCGGTCGAGCCCGAAGCGCAACGTGTCGTCGGTGTGGATCTGCTGCACGTAATAGCGGCCGTCAATTGCGGTGTAGGCGACGGTCCAGCGCGCGTCGTCGTAGGGTTTTCCTTCGAACATGCCTTGAATTGCGAGTTGCACCGTGCCGAATGTGGTCGTATCGACCCACAGATCGCGCAACCGATAGACGTGTGGGTTGCGTAGCGGCGTGAGCGCGAGATGATAGGCATCGACGCCGCGGACCGACTCCGTACCGGCGAGGACGATCGCGTAATCGCGCGCGACCGCCTCGATGCGCGCGACTTCGCGGAGCGGCTTTTCGGTCGCGAGGACGGAGGGCGCCGTCGAAGTCGTTGCACTCGGGGCGGGCGTGGGGCTCGGTGTGACCGCGAGTGGGCCCGGGCTCACGAGTGGATTCACGTTGCCGACGAGCGCAGCTTTGGGTTCGCGACGGAGCAGTCCGAACGAGGCGTTCGGCTCGATTTGCGGTTCGAGGATGGGGAAGGCATCGGCGTCGGGGTTCGTGTCGAGCGAATCGGCGTGCACGTTCCCCTTATGCACTTTTAAATTAAACGTAATTGGCGAGCCGCGCAGGCGTTTGGCCTCATCGGCGGCGACGATCGTGCGGCGAAGTGCGAGCGCGCGATCGCGATCGCGATAGGCGACCTGCCACCAGTTATCGTGCGTTCGGCCGCGCCACTCGTAGCGCTCGCGCATGTTGTAGGCGATGAAGGGCGATTCTTGCCGTGTGCGCCAGGCGCTCTTCGCGTGCGCGAAGATCGCTTCGGGCGAGGGCTCTTCGGATGCATTCGCGACCGCGCCGAAAATTGCGGCACACGCCGCGATCGATGCGAAGACGAAGTGCGGTCGCATACGCGTGCAACGCACGGCCGAACGAAATGATCTCAGGCGACGCCCGCACTCGCCGTTCCGACGCGACCGTCTCGCATCGCGAAACGACCGCCCACGATCGTCGCGATCGGTCGCCGCGCGAACGTCTCGCCGTCAAACGGCGTATTTTTCCCGAGTGAATGAAAGGCATTGGAGTCGACGCGCCACGGTCGCTCGGCGAAGATCGTGATATCGGCCACGCTCCCGACGCGCAACGTGCCGCCGGGAACGTTGAGGATGCGCGCGGGATTGGTAGAGAGGAGTGCGACGAAGCGCTCGAGGGACAGCTCGGGCATTGCGTGTGCGTAGGCACCGACGGCGGTCTCGAGGCCGGTAAATCCGACGGGTGCATCGGCGAGCAGCTGTGTTTTTTCTTCGCGCGTATGCGGCGCGTGATCGGTCGCGAAAACGTCGATCGTGCCGTCCCGGACGGCCGCGCGCAGCGCCGCGATATCTCTTTCGAGGCGAAGCGGCGGATTGACTTTGGCATCGGCACGGAAGCCTGCGAAGTGGTCGTCGCCGTATAGGAGATGGTGCGGCGTGACTTCGCAAGTGATCGCGATATCGTGCGCGCGACCGAAGCGAATGAGTTCGGTACTCATCGCAGTCGAGAGATGCGCGATGTGAAACGGCTTCTTCGTATCGCCGCCGATGAGGACGTCGCGCGCGATGTGCACTTCTTCCGCGAGACCGGGCGAACCGGCGAGCCCGAGATCGAAGCTTCGCGCGCCTTCGTTCATGACGGCATCGCCTTTGAGATCGCCGTCTTCACAGTGCGAGATGAAGACACCGGGCACGTCGCGCGCATAGAGAGCGGCCTGACGAAGCACGCGCGCGTTCTTTACCGCGAAACCATCGTCGCTAAAGGCGACCGCGCCCGCGTCGTGCAGGCGCCAATAGGGTGAGAGCTCGTTGCCCGCACGCCCGCGCGTGAGTGCGGCGATCGGGTAAACGCGCGCGAGCCCGGCGGCCGCGGCGAGCCGCAAGACTTCGGCGATGAGCGCAGGCGAATCGAGGGCAGGCTCGGTGTTCGGCATACACGCGACCGCCGTGAATCCGCCCGCGACCGCAGCCGCGCTTCCGGTCGCGATCGTTTCTTTGTGGGTTTGGCCGGGTTCGCGGAGGTGCACGTGCATATCGATGAAGCCGGGCGCAACGGCCGCGCCCGTTGCATCGTAAATGTCGACGTCGGCTCCGGTCGCTTCGAGGTGCTCGCCAATGGCGACGATGACGCCATCGCGGACGAGCACATCGCGGATGGCATCGAGATGTTGTGCGGGATCGACGACGCGTCCACCGCGGATCAGAAGGTCGTTCACGTGGACGAGGCCGTTCGGTCGCTCCAAGCGCAGGACCCGCCTTTCGCCCATGCGCGGCGGTCGCGGCTGGTCGCAAGTCGACGATTGCGGGCACTACCCGAATTGCGATGATCGAGGGAGATGCGAATGCACCCACCGCGCAGCACGAGCGCGGTTTCACGTTGCTCGAAATCGTGGTCGCGGTTGCGATCCTTTCCGTGATGACGATCGCGCTCTCATCGTTGCTCACGCCGCATTCCGCAACGCACCCAGCGATGCTCGCGATGCAGGCCGCGCTCGCCGAAGCGCGCGACGTCGCGATGATCACGGGCGATGCGACGAATCCATTGGTGCCCACGGGCGCCACGGTCTCGGTCAAACACGATCCACTCGATCCGAGTGGTCATGGCAGTGTGATTACGGTGTATCGATCGCGACCAATTTACTATCGCGGCGTCGGCCCGGGTCAAAATTATAAGGCCGATACACTGGTGCAGGATTCCGGAATGCCACGGCAGCGTGTGCGCGCCGATTTTACAATCTCGTCAAATTCGACGAGCAGCTCGGCGCCATTTTCGATTCTCATTTCGCAATCGGGCTTCGCAAGTATCGTTAAGGGTTACGCGTACGATCCCGCAAACAAAACCTGGTATGCCGGCGATCCCGGATGCGATGAGAGTGGTGTAACGATCTCTGCGACTGATGGAGCGGTGACGGAGACCGATCCATTCGTCTGTCACGATTCCTTGCTGCAAATCGAGAAGCCGCATGCGTAGACGCGAAAGCGAGCGCGGATTCTCACTCATCGAAGTGATCGTTGCCGCGGCGCTTACGGCCTTCGTGATGATCGCGATCGCTAGCGCCGTCGCTGCGAGCGTTCGCTCAGCTACGCTCGTCGATATGAAAACGCGCATGCGAGCAGATGCGCTCAACGTGCTCACCGATCTACGCGCGATCACCGTTTACGATAAGGCGATGCTCGCCAAGATGGTCGGCAAGAGCACGTCGATGAAGATCACGCATTCCGCCGACGATGTCGAGACGATTGAAGTGAGCGTCCATGTCGAGCCCAACGTCGTTCGAAATTCCGACGGCGCGACGCAAACGACCATCGCAAAAGTTGTAAACGTGACGATCACCGAGTCTGGCAAAAAAATCTCCGAGCGTGCGATGCTCTTCAACGAAGCGCCGGCACCGGGATCGGTGGTAGGACCGTGACGCGCAAATCGAATCATCCCGAACGTGGCTTCACGGTTCCCGAAATGCTCATTGCGATCATGATGATTTCGGTGCTCAGCCTCGTGACGCTCGGGGGCATACAGTTCTTTACGAAGGCTGTCGATGCGCGAACGTTCGCCGCAGGCGGCGGCATGACGGTCGATCGCGAGCTCGCAGCGATGCGCCAAGATGGCAACACCGCATTTGCCGTGTTCGTCCCCGATTTCGACGTGTTCCGCGTTTCGAATAAGGCAACTTCGTACGTCGACCAGGGTCGGACCGTCGTCG
>JANYGA010000235.1 GCA_025359485.1 Rhodospirillales bacterium
GAGCTCAAGTGGACCGGCACGCGTGTCGATCTCGTCTTCGGTTCCAACTCGCAACTCCGCGCGATCTCCGAAGTGTACGCGCAAAACGGCGCGCACGAAAAGTTCACGCACGACTTCGTCGCCGCGTGGAATAAGGTGATGATGCTCGACCGCTTCGAGCTTCTCATCACGGCGTAAGCGCTCGGCTTCGCAGTCGGTAAAGAGCCCCCGCGTACGTGATACGCGGGGGCTCTTTTTTCTTCGAATCGCGAGGTCGCGTTACGCCATGCTGACGCCGACGGCATCGAATGCCGACGTTAGCCGCGGATGCAGCTCTTTGACGGCAGCGCGGAAATGGTTAAGGTCGTGCGACTCCACGGCCTCTTGTCCACTATCGGGCGTGCCACGATTTTTGCGATTAATGGCAAACGCCATCAGCTGTAATTGCGCTTCGCTCGCGCATTCGATGAAGCGATCGCACGGCTCGCGTAACGACGGTGGTAGCGCATCGCGCAGCTCGGCGAGCGCGCCCTGTGCTTTTTCGAAAGCTCCACGCGCCGTCATCTCACGCTGCGTGAATTCGGCGTCGTCGGCGTGTTCGGCAAACGCGGCGATCGTCGCTTCGCGCGCGTCGCGCATCGACGTGGCGAGGAGCGTGAGCGCTTCACTTGCGGGGAGCGCGCGATCGCCGACCGCAGTTTTTCGGAGCCCCACCCGGCGGATGATGAATGCCATCACCAGAGCGGCCACGGTGGTCGCGAACAAGAGCACTTTACGGTTCATGTCTTGCGTCATACCCACTTATCGTTGTCGTTTACAGTGGTGGGGCGGCAAGCGTGGTTCCCGATCTGATGCGGGCGTTCGTACGTCGAAACACGAACGATGAACCCATGAGTAGCACGTTGTACGACATTCCCGTTCGCACGCTGTCGGGCGAACCCACGTCACTCCGCGCATATGCGGGGCACGTGATGCTAATTGTAAATGTCGCTTCGAAATGCGGCCTGACGCCGCAATACGAAAGTCTCGAGAAAGCATTTGAAGCCAAGCGCGACCGCGGGCTCGCGATTCTCGGCTTTCCCTCGAATCAGTTCATGAGTCAAGAGCCGGGGACGGCGGATGAGATCGCAACGTTCTGTTCTTCGACGTACGGCGTGCAGTTTCCGATGTTCGAGAAGATCGACGTCAATGGCGATGCGCGCCATCCGTTGTACGAAGCGCTCGTCAAAGCGCAACCCGATGCCGTCGAAAAAGACGACTCGTTCCGACAGAATCTCGCACAGTATGGCGTGAAGCAAGAGCATCCGGGCGACGTGTTTTGGAATTTCGAGAAATTTCTCGTGGCACGCGATGGGTCGATCGTCGGCCGATTCGCACCGGATGTGACGGTCGAAGATGCCATCTTGCGTGATGCCATCGAACGGGAACTCGCCGCGACGGCCTAGGTCCAGCACAGGATGCGCGCGCGCGGGAGATGGCGCGCGATCCCATCTTCGAAAAACGTGCGAAGCTCGCGCATCGTCTCGGTGCGATACACATATTTGGTCGAGCCGAACTTGGTGTGCTTCTTCGCGCGCGTGGATTCGTCCATCTCGAGTTTCGTCGACGGATACCACGCCATGAGGACATCTTTCGATCCCGGCGTGAAGCGGTGCGTGATGAGTTCGACCGTTAAATCGAAATCGGGCAGATCGCTCGTCGCGCGTTGGACGGCTGCGAAGAGCTCGTCGTAAGCGAGTCGCCAATCGGGGATCGGCATGATCGGCGCGATCGTCAACCCGACCGGATACCCGGCGATGGCGAGTTTTCGTAAGGCACCGATGTGGGAGCGGGGGGCAATTCGCTTGGTGTGGCCACGCTTCGATGCTGCCCAAAATCGGCGCGCGCCAGGTATTTTGCTTGCGTTAGGCGTTCTTGTAGGCAATCGCGAGATCGTCCATCATCTGCGAGAGGACGATGTGAAAGACCTCATTCTTTTTCGCACCGAACTTCGCATCGATATCGTGCATGATGACGTGATGGATGGGATGCGTGATGAGGTGCTCGAGCATGTAGCCGACATCCCAATTTCCCGTGGTCGTCGTTCCGGCTTTGTAGAGTGCGACTGCGAGCGCTTTCGAATCGGCCGGATCGGGCGATGCCGGCGGGAGTGCGATGTGTTTGGCGGTCACGATACGGACGACATCGTCGATCGCATAATCGAAAACGGCGAAGGTGTCTTTTACGTCGCCCGCACCGAACTGATTCGTGAGCTTCGCGGCTTCTTTTGCCGTGAGACCTTTGGTCACGACCCCGAAGAGCTTGAACGAGGAGAAATGACCGGCTCCGCCTCCAGCTTTTAGCAACGCGGCCGTGAGCGCGAGATCGGGCGTGCCCGTATAGACGATCGCTTCGGCAGGCGCGTGGACGCTCGTCGTCGCGAAGGCGACCACGAGCATCGCGACGACGAATCGCCGAAAATTCGCGACGTTCTTAAGAACATGATGCATCGAAGAACTCCCGTCGATGACGCGGCTGGTGCGTTCATCGTATTGCCGTTTACTATGTTGGTTCGTGGCTTAAATCTAAAGGGCACTCTGGCCTAAGGGCTCTGGGCTTATGACGGCGTAGCCGCTCGCATGCAAGAACGCGCCACCCTCCTTGGCGTTGTAGACGCCGGGCGCGAAGCGAATTTCGTGTGCTCCGGGCGTGGGCCAACGCCACGCGAAAAGCACCGAATTTGGAAACGTCCGACCGGAACTCGATTTATTCTGCCACATGCCGATGCCGCTCGTGGTTTCCACGGCATCGACGAAGATGCGCGCGTGGCCGCGTTGGCAACACTTCTCACCGATCGTGCCGTAGATCGCGATCCCGCTGCCATAGAAGCGTAGCGACGCGGGCGTGTGCGTTATTTCGTTTGGCACGTAGTGCGCGTTCGCCCATGCGGGCGGTCGCACGATGCGACCGGGCTCGAGTGAGGCCGCCGCGACTTGCGCCGCAAAACCACCGTTGGTCTGCCAGGCCGTGACGTTTGCGATGGGCGGTGGACCGTCGAAGAATCGTCCGTACGTCCCATCGTTTCGACGCGCCGAATACGCGGCGGACGCATTCTCGAGCAACCACATCCGCGCGAATGCGAGGCGTTCGGTTGTCGCGAGATCGAGCATCGCTTCGATCAGCGGCTCTTCGAGATCGTTTTCGGCTTGCAGATCGGTGAAGATTCCGTTGGGATCAGAAAGATATCGCGCGACGGCGCGCGCCGTGGCGACCGCGTTCTTGCGATACCGCGAATCGCCCGTGACGCGCGCGAGCGCGAGGCCGTTCCAGATCATATTTCCGTTCACGGATGCGAAGAAGCGGTGCGAGGCTTGGCGACAGTGCGTGCCGTCGTCGAACACGTAGACGGAGTAGAGTGGAAGCCGGGCATCGAGAAAGTAGCTCCGCACGGCGCGATAGCGCGATCGCGCGATCGCGAGATAGCGCGGTTTGTGCGTCTCGCCGTACAGCAGCAACGCGGCTTTGATGCCGTTCGAATCGGTCTCGAGCGTTTTGAGTCGGTCGCCGCGACCGAAGGGACGCTGATAACGGATCGCGGGACACGCACCGACGCTATACACGGGCGACGCTTCGACGGCCCAAAACGCCGCGACCGCCTTCTGTAACGGCACGGGATTGGATGGATCGACCTCGTGCTCGCGCGATGCCGCGACCGAATCCCACATGGGAACGTCGCTCCACAGCAGACATCGTCGACCGGCGTAACACGGTGGCTTGTAGCGCCGGGCGCTCGTCGCGAGTGCGGCGAGCAGCGGTTCCATCCGCGCGTCGTGCGACGTCTTCCAGCGCAAGTAGAGAATATTCGTCAGCGAGTCCGAGCCCCAGTCGCTATTATGGATCCAACACCGCGCCTCGGGACAATCGCGCCACAGGCCATGCCCGATGTAGTACGCGCGAAGCATCGACGCCACGGCGTCGTCTGCCAAGAATGCGTAGGTCGGCGGCGCGGCGACGAGCGCGGGCTCGGGCGCTCGCGCGCTCCGGGGCGCTTCGGCGGATGAGGCGCACGCGAGCACGACGCCCGCCATGACGGTCCGGGCGAAAGAAAGGAAGCGGGACCGGACATTCGGCTTTTGGGTCGTCAACACGTCGCTTGCTTAATTCAACGCTCGGCGTGACCGCTCGGTTTTCGTTCGCGTTCGAAACGTAACGACTTCTTGACGCCTACGCAGCTTCGTATGCGGTCAGGAAGCGCCTCACCCTAGAGGAGCCTTCGGATCGTCGGCCAGGCATCGGTCGCGATCGCGGCGTGGCCGTCGTCCGATGGGTGGAATTGATCGGCACTGAAGTATCGCGCCGGATCTTTGCGAGCGGCCTGCGAGAATTTGAAGAGATCGACGACGGAGGCACCGATCCGATGCGCGGCCGATGCGACGGTCGCATTGTACGCGCGTGCGAGTCGACGCAAGCCCGGTTTCGCCGGATTTTCGAAGATCGGGCTTACGGCGATATCGGGGACGTTAAAAAGCACGATGCGCGCACGTGGCGCGGCGCGGCGCACGCCGAGCG